>CALYRV010000018.1 GCA_945483525.1 uncultured Verrucomicrobiota bacterium | reverse complement strand
CGGCGGGTTGGACGGGGTACGGATCGTCAAGGAATCAAAAATGGGTAAACTCCAGCGGATTTTGGGGTGGCGATTGCTCCTGGAAAATGATAAAATAAGCAACAGAGAGGAATTCACGCGATTATGGAAATCATCAAGAACATTGAAGGCGCGAAGGAAACGTTTGCCATCAAGGGGAATCTCGATACGATTACTTCTCCCGATCTACAGAAGGAGCTCGACGCGCTTGATTCGTCCGTTAAGGAACTGGTTTTTGACTTCGCCTTGCTCGACTACATTTCGTCCGCTGGTCTTCGTGTGATGCTGACCGCCAACAAGAAGATGGTCGCATCCGGAGGATCGATGACGATTGCGAACACCAAGCCGGAGGTCCGTGAAGTCTTTGACATGACTGGGTTCTCCGATATTTTTATGATGGTTTGATTTGAGATGAAATTTACTTTCGATGCTACGATAGAAGGGCTTGCCCAGGCGATGTCGACGCTTGAAGAGACGCTCGTCAACGCTGGGTGTCCGATCGCGGCTAAAACCAAGTTGATGGTAGCTATGGACGAGATCGCGTCCAATATCGTTCATTATTCCGGCGCTCCGGATTTTGATGTGGAAATTGATTTTCCCGAAAATCCGAATGCCGTGCGGATCTCGTTTTCTGACACCGGTAAGGCGTTCAACCCGCTGACAGAGGCGCAGGCGGCCGACATGACCGTTCCGCTTGCTGAACGTCAGGTTGGAGGGTTGGGGATGTTCATGGTCAAGAAGATGATGGATAACGTTAGTTATGTTCACGAGAACGGACGCAACATTCTAACCATCAGCAAGCTTAGGAGTTGAATTGAAAATCGTCGACTGCGATTATTTCGTTGTTGGCTCCGGTATGGCCGGGCTCATGAGTGCACTGCATCTTGCCGCCTACGGCAAGGTCATTGTCGTAACCAAGGAGCGTCTCCAGGATTGCAATTCAAATTTTGCGCAGGGCGGCATCTGTTGCGTGATGGATCCGTCCGACACTTTTGACAAGCATGCCCGTGACACGATGATAGCTGGAGCGTGGCTTGGCAATTCAAAGGTGGTCCATGAAATCTGCGAAGGGGCGCCTGAAGGCATTCAGGATCTTATTGACTGCGGCGTGAAGTTCAACTGCAAGGACGACGGGTCTTGGGATCTCACCCGTGAGGGCGGTCATAGTGCGCGACGCATTTTTCATGCCGGCGATATTACCGGCGAGAAGTGTGAAAGCGCGATGATACGCAAGCTGAAGAAGAGCGGAGTGGAGTTTCGGGAACATACGATCGTCATCGACCTTATAATGTCCAGGCGGATTGGGCTTAAAGGCGAGAATCGTTGTTTCGGCGCCTACGTTATGGACAAGAAGTCCGGTGAAATCTATGCCGTGCGGGCGCCCAATACCATCCTTGCGACCGGTGGTTGCGGAAAAGTCTATCTCTACACCTGTAATCCTGATACCGCGACTGGAGACGGAATCGCGCTCGCGTGGCGCGCGGGGGCGAAGATCGAGAACATGGAATTCATGCAGTTCCATCCGACCTGTCTTTTCCATCCGAAGGCCAAGCGTTTTCTTATTTCCGAGGCTGTCCGCGGAGAAGGAGCGGTGTTGGTCGATAAGCATGGCCACGAATTCATGCAGAAATACGACCCTCGCAAGTCTCTTGCGCCGCGTGACATTGTCGCGCGTTCGATCGACTCCGAGATGAAGCGGACAGGTGACGATTGCATGTTCCTCGATATCCGCAAGAAGGGCGCGAAGTACCTAAAGGCTAGATTTCCAAATATTTACGCGAAGTGCCTCTCCTTCGGCATTGATATGGCGAAGGATCTGATCCCGGTCGTCCCTGCCGCACACTACACCTGCGGCGGCATCAAGGCGACGACCGCAGGCGAGACCAATATCCCAGGGCTTTCTGCTGTTGGCGAATGCGCGTCTACTGGGCTCCATGGTGCGAATCGGTTGGCGTCCAATTCGCTGATGGAAGCCCTGGTTTGCGCGCGGCTTACCGCTGCGCGTCTCGGTCCTCATCCTGAGACCTTCGGGCCTCGGCTTCGTCCGGAAATACCCGAGTGGAAGATCGGCAACGCCGTGCCGCCAGACGAGGCGGTTCTGGTCTCGCATATGTGGGACGAGATTCGTCGTCTCATGTGGGACTATGTCGGTATCGTCCGTACCAATAAGCGTCTCGCCCGCGCCGCTCATCGCATCAAGACGCTTCGCCGAGAGATTCGCGACTACTATTTCCGTTATCTGGTAACGCCTGATACGCTGGAGCTCCGCAATCTCGCGGTGTGTGCCGAGTTGATCGTTAAGAGCGCGCAGAGACGTCATGAGTCTCGCGGGCTCCACTATACGCTTGATTATCCGCGGCAGTCGAAGGTGGTTCGACAGACCGTATTGCCTGGATTTCGCGGGTAACTCCTGTTATGTCTGCATTGTGGTAAGATAGGCTTCGGAAACTTATATGGAAAAACGCATGAAACTGTCACTCAAATCAATTATCGACGAAAGACCGGCCTGGGAGTCCGCCGCGGTAAAACTTCCGCGCTTTGATATCGCTGCGGTTCGCGCCCAGACTGAAGCCACTCCTGAATGGGTGCATTTTGGTGCTGGAAATATTTTCCGTGGTTTCATCGGGTCGTTGAATCAGCGGCTTCTTGATGACGGAATCGCCAAGACCGGCATCATTGCCTGCGATACCTTTGACTATGAGGTGATTGAGAAGATTTACGACGCGTTCGATTCATTGACGCTCAATGTCCTCATGAACCCGGACGGAACGACTTCGCGCGAAGTGCTTGCCGGTGTCGCCAAGGGGCTTAAGGTGAATTTCGCGGATGACGCCTCCAAAGGTGAAATCAAGAGGATATTCCGCGCACCCTCGCTTAAGATGCTTTCCTTTACCGTCACCGAGAAGGGTTATCAGCTTCGTAAGACGGACGGCGAACTGATGGATGTCGTCAAAGCCGATATGGCGGAAGGGCCGGAGAAGGCGCGTCATGCGATGTCAATCGTCGCGGCTCTCCTGCTCGAACGCTTTCACGCTGGCGCACTGCCGATGGCGGTCGTCTCGATGGATAACTGCTCGCATAACGGCGATAAACTGATGAGGTCAGTCCTCGAGATCGCCGAGGCTTGGGTGAAATCTGGCTTCGTTGGCGCTGACTTCCTTGCGTACCTCAAGGATGAGTCCAGGATCGCGTTTCCGTGGTCCATGATTGACAAAATCACTCCGCGTCCCCATCAGAAGGTACTCGATTCGCTGAAGGCGGACGGCTTCGAGGGGATGGATCCGATCGTCACTTCGAAGAAAACCTTCATCGCGCCGTTCGTGAATGCTGAGAAGCCGCAGTACCTCGTCATCGAGGACAAGTTCCCGAACGGACGTCCCGCGCTTGAGAAGGCGGGCGTGTACTTCTGCGATCGCGAGACGGTGAACAAGACGGAGAAGATGAAGGTGACGACCTGTCTTAATCCGTTGCACACCGCGATGTCGATGTACGGATGCCTTCTCGGTTACACGCTGATCTGCGAGGAGATGAAGGACCCTGATATCGTCAAGCTCGTAAAACGCCTTGGCTATGTCGAGGGGCTCCCCGTCGTGGTCGACCCCGGAATCCTTTCGCCTAAGGCATTCATCGACGAAGTCGTCAATGAACGCCTGCCGAATCCCTTCATGCCCGACGATCCGCGCCGCATCGCCACCGACACTTCGCAGAAGGTCGGTATCCGTTTTGGCTAGACGATCAAGAGCTATATCAAGGAGGGACGCGATCTTAATTCGCTCGTAGCGATTCCCCTTGCAATCGCCGGCTGGCTGCGTTATCTCAATGGCACCTTCGACAACGGAGAGCCGATGGAGATCTCTCCGGATCCATTGAAGGACGAGCTGATGGCGAAGGTGAAAGAGGGTGAAATCCGCGAGATTCTTGCGAACGCGACAATTTTCGGGCTGGACCTCACGACGACCACACTCGCCGCAAAGATCGAAGGATATTACGCGTTCCTTGCTTCTGGCCCCAACACCGCCCGCGCGCTGTTGCAAAAAGAATTGTAATACCATCACTGTTCACCGCTCACTATTCACTGCTCACTAATCACTTCATCATGGATATCATCGAGACACTCAAAGCCCCTGGCATCATCCCCGTTATCGTCATCGAAAAGGAAGAGCAGGCCGTTCCTCTCGCTAAGGCGCTGGTCGCCGGCGGACTCAACGTCCTCGAAGTCACCTACCGCACGAAGGCCGCCCCGGCGGCGATTGCGGCGATCAAACGCGAGGTCCCCGGTGCGATTCTTGGCGCTGGTACGATTCTTACGGTCGAGATGCTTAAGAGCGCCAAGGACGCTGGCGCCTGTTTCTGCGTTGCTCCCGGATTCGACCCTGTAGTCGTCGAGGCGGCGAAGGCCGAGGGGATGCCGTTCTGCCCCGGAATCGCGACGGCTTCCGAGCTGTCGCAGGCGCTGACCGCGGGATGCAGGATGGTCAAGTTCTTCCCGGCCGAAGCTGCGGGCGGGGTGAACATGATCAAGAACTTCCTTGGAGCATTCCGCTTCACCGGTGTTAGATTCATGCCGACCGGTGGGGTAAAGATTTCGAATGTTGCGGATTACCTCGCCGTGCCGGAGATCGTCTGCGCGGGAGGCACTTGGATCGTCCCGAAGGATGCGCTTGCCGCTGGCGATTACGCTAAGATCGAGTCGCTCGCCCGCGAAGCCTCGGAGCTCGTGGGCAAACTTCGTTCTAATCAGAGTTGATGTCCGCTGTCGACTTCGACCTATAACCTCAACCTCCGGACCATGGTGATAACCTGATGAATAATCGAATGTCAAATTTCCGCTGGATCATCTGTGCACTGTTGTTTTTCGCTACGGCGGTGAATTACATGGACCGCCAGGTGCTGTCTCTCACTTGGAAGGACTTCATCGCGCCAGAGTTCAAATGGACCGATAACGACTACGGCACGATCACCGCGGTCTTTTCGATCATCTACGCGCTCTGCAATCTGTTCGCTGGTAAGGTGATCGATAAACTCGGGACCAGGAATGGGTATCTGTGGGCGATCTTCATCTGGTCGTTAGGCGCGTGCCTGCATGCGGGTTGCGGGGTCGGGACCGGATGGTTGAAGGCGGCCGGTTTCACCGCGATGATGGGCATTACCGCGTCTGTCTGGCTCTTCCTCGCCTGCCGTGCCGTCTTGGCGCTCGGTGAATCCGGCAATTTCCCAGCGGCGATCAAGGTGACGGCGGAGTTCTTTCCGAAGAAGGATCGCGCTTTCGCGACCTCGATCTTCAATTCTGGGTCGTCCGTCGGCGCTCTTGCCGCGCCGCTCACGATTCCGCTGATCGCGAAGTTCCTGGGCTGGGAGATGGCGTTCATCATCATCGGCGCGCTCGGTTTCGTCTGGATGGGATTCTGGATCTTCTTCTACTCTAAGCCGGCTAATAGCCGTTTCGTCAATGATGCGGAGTTGAAATACATCAACCAAGATGAAGGTCCAGGTGATAGGTCTACAAAGGATGGTAAAGATTCCATTGTCGACCTTGAACCTCAGACCTCTATCTCCTATCTCAAGGCCTTTTCGCTGCGTCAGACCTGGTCGCTGGTGCTCGGACGTTTCCTTACGGACGGCGTGTGGTGGTTCTTCCTTTTCTGGACTCCCGGATACCTGTCCGATCAGTTCGGCTATTCCTCGTCGTCCGGCATGGGTATGGCGTTGATCTTTACGCTTTACGCGATCGTCACTTTCGTTTCGATTTATCTTTGCAAGATCCCGACCTATATGGTCGACAAGCGCGGGATGAATCCTTACGAAGGACGAATGGTCGCGATGTTCATCTTCGCGTGCTTCCCGTTGCTGGCGCTAGGCGCTCAGCCGCTTGGCGCGATCAGCGCGTGGTTCCCGGCGATTCTGATCGGACTCGCTTGTGCGGGACACCAGGCGTGGTCCGCGAACGTCTATTCGGTGGTCGGCGACATGTTCCCGAAGTCGACGATCGGCACGCTCACCGGTATCGCGCAGTTCGCGGCCGGCTGCGGATCGTTCATGGTGAACAAGTGCGCTGGCAAGTTGTTCACCTATGCGGGCGAGCAAGGTGATGCGTTCACCTTCCTCGGCTTCAGCGGCAAGCCCGCGGGTTACATGATCGTCTTCGGTTATTGTGCCGTCGCATATCTTGTCGGATGGTGTTGCATGAAGTCGCTGGTGCCGCATTACAAGAAGGTTGTGCTCTGATCTTCGGTTCGGATTATGATCGGGCTGTTTACGATTGGGTTGTGCGGATAGTAACCGTATTCGAGTGTGCCTAAATCAGCCGTATAAGTTCGACGACAACGTCCGCATCCTGGCTCCGTTCGGCGAAGTGAAGCCGCGAGGCGGCTCCGTCGGACATAACGTCTCGGCGCTTTGATATAATATATGACGCAATGAGCGCGGATAATCAACACGAGACCGTCGAAGGAACCATCCGGAGCGTCGTCTTTCACAACGACGAGAACGGATATACCGTCCTGCACGTCGAGATTCCTTCCGGCTTCGCGCTCCGCAAGCTCAACGAGATCACCATCGTCGGCAAGGCGCAGGCGGTATGGGAGGGCGAAGAGGTCAAGGCGACGGGACAATGGGTGACGGATAAGGTTCACGGACGTCAGTTCAGGGCGGACGAGATCGTCTGCGTCGCTCCGAAATCGCTCGCCGGCATCGAGAAGTATCTTGCCTCCGGACTCATCAAGGGCATCGGCAAGGTCCTTGCGAAACGTATTGTTGAGACGTTCGGAGAAGACACTCTCAATGTCCTCGAGCATCAATCTGGTCGCCTCCGCGAAGTGCCGAAGCTCGGCGAGGCGAAGATCCGCCAGATTCGCGCCAGCTGGCACGCGAATGAGACGATGCGTGAGAACATGATCTTCGGACAGACCTATGGTATATCGATCGCCAAGATGACGAAGATTGTCCGTAAGTACGGTCCCGACGCCATCGCGATCATCAAGGCCGATCCGTACAAGCTCTGCCGCGACATCTGGGGCATCGGCTTTACGACTGCGGACCGTATAGCACTGTCCGTGGGCATTCCAAAGGATTCAATGCTCCGGGCCCGTGCGAGCGTCAGTTACACGCTTGAGACCGAGGCCGAAGATGGTGGACACTGTTGGACCTATGAGAACGATCTCCTGCTTCGCGCGAATGAACTCACCGGGATTCCGGTAGAGATTCTCGGCGGGGCGCTGAAGGAGGAGCTCAAGGATGGAAGGGTGATCAAGGAGTCCGAATCAGACGCCGGAAACGCGAAGATCTACTTGCGGTCACTTTACTATTCGGAGCGCGATGTCGCGGATAGGGTGAGGACAATCCTTGCTTCAACATCAGCCTCACACTTCAATTCTATATCGAATGCGATCGCATGGTGGGAGAAGAAGGCCGGTTTCTCGCTGGCACCGAAGCAGCGAGACGCGTTGGAGAATTCGCTGAAGTCGAAGTTCTCGATCATTACTGGCGGCCCCGGTGTCGGCAAGACGACGATTATCCGCGCACTCGTCGACATCTTCTCGGTGAAGAAACTGAAGGTCGTGCTTTCTGCGCCAACGGGGCGCGCCGCGAAGCGGATGTCCGAATCGGTCGGTATGCCTGCGCAGACCATTCATCGTCTCCTGAAGTGGAATCCAGTGACGAACAGGTTCACCTACGATGTCGACAACCGCTATGAAGGCGACGTGTTCATTTTCGACGAGACCTCGATGATTGACGTGAAGCTTGCGGCGGAATTGCTGAAGGCGCTTCCCGACACGGCGACGGTCGTGTGGGTAGGTGATACCGATCAGCTACCGAGCGTCGGCGCCGGTTCGGTGCTCGGTGACCTCATTAAGAGCGGGGTAGTGCCTTCGGTGAGGCTTGATTTCATTTTCCGTCAGGACACGGCCGGGCTTATCGTCGCGAACGCGCACCATGTCAATGCTGGCGAGCCGATTGAGATCCGTAAGGGTGATTGTGACTTTTATTTCGTGCGATGTGAGGATCCGGAGGAGTGTGTCAAACGTACGATCGAGTTCATGACCACTCGGATCCCGCGGAAGTTCGGGATGGATCCGCTCGAGGACGTGCAGGTGCTGGTTCCGATGCGTAGAAATCTGCTGGGGGCCGAGAATCTGAATGTCGAGATCCAGAAGGCGCTTAATCCGGACGGCGCGGCGTTGATCCGCGGCGGGACGACGTTCCGGACCGGCGACCGAGTGATGCAGCTCCGTAACAATTACGACAAGGATATCTATAACGGAGATGTCGGATTCATCAAGGCGATCAACACGGACGATCGGTCGATGGTCGTCGTATTTGACGGACGTCCGGTGAAGTACGAGTCTGGCGATCTTGATGAGCTTGTGCTCGCCTACGCGATGACGATCCATAAGTCGCAGGGTAGTGAATATCCGGCCGTAATTGTGATTCTTCACACGCAGCATTACGTGATGCTGCAACGCAATCTTCTTTATACCGCGATCACCAGGGGCAAGCGACTCGTGTTGCTAATGGGTGTGCCTTACGCGGTTGATCAGGCGATCAAAAACAATACGGTCCGCGAGCGTCGTACTGGGCTCTCCGAGCGGATTCGGGGTTGATTATTCCCAACTGGGGCTGAGGGACTCGATTTTCGGGTCGGTGTTCTTGTAGAGCCGTCGGACGACGAATTCGACGCCGTAGGTGAAGTTGGGGATGTTCATTCTGCGGTCGCGGGATTTTGATACTGTTTCGTCGACGTGGCTGACTTCGGATCCGTCTTTGGTGAGGAAGATTGTCCTTAGTAGGACGGGGCCGCCTTCTGCTATCGTGAGACCGGCCTTGACATGTTTGGCGGTTTTCGGAATCGTAATGATCTTGTTGGTGATCGTCAACGCCGGATCGTCTTCATACACGGTTTCTTCGCTTGGTGCGCACAGGAATGCGAGGAGCCCGGAGACGAGTGCTGCTGCGATCATGGAAAAGGCGATCAGTTTCTTCTTCATCGCTTTCGGATTCTCTCCGCGCTGCATGACGCTTGCAACGGTGAAGGGGAGGAACCTGAACTGGATCGTGTGCAGGGTTGAGTCGTAGAGGACATATGACGAGTAGCATTGTCCCTTGTTCTCGCGTGGATATCCTACCGACCCAGGGTTGACGATGTATCGCTTGTGGCTTTCAAGGGTGAAGTCTTCTGGGTCAATATTGTAGATCTTGCCGCTGTTTCCTACGAGATATACGCCAGGTACGTGGGTGTGCCCTACGAACATGAGCTGAAAGTCCGTCACCTTGAGATTTGCCGAAACTGTGGCGCCGTCCATCATGTAGTTGAAGGCTGGCGGATCGGTGAAATCTCCGTGGGTGGCAATTGCGCCTTCTAGTTCTGCGGTGTAGGGAAGCGATTTAAGCCATTTAAGCTCGTCATCGGAAAGTGCTTGCTGATGACGTTTGACGGCGTCAGCCGCGAGATCAATGAAGTTGTCGGCGGAAATCCTGCCCGAGACCGCGTCGTCGTGATTACCGGCGAGGATGGTTCCTGCGGAGCTACGGACTCGGCGGAGCGTTTCAGCCGGAAGCGGCCCGTACCCTACGATATCGCCCAAGCAGACGACTTTCTGGGCGCCTTGCGCCTCGGCGTCCTTCAAGACGGCTTCGAGTGCTTGCAGGTTCGCGTGGACGTCAGAGATTACCGCGTACTTCATGGGCGCGTATTATAGCATATTTGCGATTTTTTGCGGAACTGCGAATCGCCTTTTTGAGGTTTTTGCGGATAATCGTGATTTCTTGAGATTATAATGTTTTTTGGCATGACTTATGCTATAATGTTCTTGTAATGGCGATAATTCATCTTCATAAACGTAGGACGATCGAAGAGGTTCGGGCGATTACCGATCCGGCTGAGCATGCGATAGCGGCGGCCGAGTATTTCGGTATGGCACCGATGGTTGTTCCTTCAGGTTTCACTCCTGATTCTGGTCTACTCTGCGGTCAGTCGGTTGATTTTTGGTCGAAAGCGAAGGCGGTGCCGATGTGTAAGGTCGCAGGTCGGCTTGCGGTCGCGTTCGCAGATCCCTTTGATCTGCCGGTTCGGGAGGAGGTCGCTAGGGTATGTGGTGGCGGCATTTGGCCGACGGTGGCGACTGAGTCGGAGGTGATGGAGGCGCTCGGCCGGATCAAGGCTCGCGAAGATGCGGCTAATCCCGCGCTGGCGATGGAGAATATCATGAAGGGGCAGGAGTCCGACGTTGAGGTGTCGTCTGTCGACACGAAGGAGTCGGACACCATCGACGCGACGATGGACGCTGCCGGAGAAGCGCCGGTGATCAGGATGGTGAACACGATCATGATCGAGGCATTGAAGACCAAGGCGTCGGATATCCATTTCGAGGCGCTGGAGAAGACTTCGCGTCTTCGTTACCGCATTGATGGCGCGTTGCAGGAGCGTCCCGCTCCGCCGAAGGCGCTGCACAACGCGGTGGTGTCGCGCGTGAAGATCATGTCTGGCCTCGACATCGCCGAGCGCCGCAAGCCGCAGGACGGACGCTTTAAGATCAAGGCGCTGAAGAAGGAGGTCGATGTCCGTGTGTCGATTCTGCCGACCGTGCATGGCGAGAAGATCGTAATGCGTATTCTCGACAAGGCTAATCTCGCTCCCGGTCTTTCGTCGCTCGGTCTTGACGAATACGCCTACAAGGCGATGAAGTACGCGGTTGACCAGCCGCACGGAATTATCCTCGTCACCGGTCCGACTGGTTCCGGCAAGACCACTACGCTTTATTCGTGTCTTCAGGATCTGAATAAGCCCGACATCAACATCGTTACGGCCGAAGATCCGGTGGAATACGAGCTTGCGGGTGTCAACCAGTGTCATGTCAACGTGGCGCAGGGTCTGACCTTCGCGGGCATCCTTCGGTCGGTGCTTCGACAGGACCCGGATGTGGTGCTGGTCGGTGAAATCCGAGATGGCGAGACAGCGGATATCGCGGTTAAGGCCGCGTTGACGGGTCACTTGGTGCTTTCGACCCTGCATACGAACGACGCTTGCGGTGTCGTGGCGCGACTTTTTGACATGGGTATCCAGCCGTTCATGCTCGCCTCTTCGCTGGTTCTCGCTCAGGCGCAGCGCCTTTACCGCAAGCTTTGTCCGTTCTGCAAGCAACCAGTGGCGGTGGATCAGGAGCTGCTGGCGGCGAACAAGGTGGATCCCGCTCCGTTTGAGGGGGTCGAGATCTTTGGTCCGGTTGGCTGTCCTAAGTGTCACGGTTCCGGCTACAAGGGCCGGGGCGCGATGATGGAGGTGCTGCCGATTTCGACGAAGATCCGCAACATCATCGAGAAGGGTGGCAATGCGGAGCTATTACGGGCGGCGGCGCTTGAAGAGGGGATGGTCACGCTGAAGGATGCGGGCATGATGAAGGTTCGGGCGGGGCTGACATCGCTCGAGGCGGCATTCGCGGTGACTGGAGGAGAGTAGGAAATCTGAAGAAGGGTAATTTTCAATTCAACTAATTATGGCGGCTAAGAAGAACAAGATCAAAATCAAGGGGTCGAAGAAGATCGTCGCGAAGGAGTTGATCCCTTTCACGAAACAGCTGGCGTCAATGAGTGGCGCGGGCATGTCGATCCTTTCGGTCATTCAGACGCTCGAAGAGCAGTGCGAGAACCCCGAGTTCAAGAAGGTTCAGCAGGAGTTGTTGAAGTCTATCGAAGGTGGAGATCCGCTTTCGAAGGGCTTGGAGAAGTTCCCGGAAATCTTCGACGAGATGTACGTGAACATGGTTGTCGCTGGCGAATCGTCGGGTGAGTTTGCGGGCATCCTGAAGCGGCTGGCGATCATCATCTCGTCCGCTGGACGACTTCGTCAGAAGGTGAAAAGCGCGATGACATACCCGACGGTGATCCTTTCGATTGCGCTCCTCATGTGTTGGGGCCTTATTCAGTTCGTTGTCCCGATCTTCGCCGAGATGTTCTCCGGTTTCGGTAAGGAGTTGCCGATGTTGACGCAGACGATGGTTGACATTTCGGATTTTGGTAAAAACTGGTGGTATGTCATCATCCCCGCGCTGATCATTGCTGTGTTCATGTTCAAGAAGTGGAAGCAGACTGACCGTGGGCGTTACGTGTTCGATGAGTTCATGCTGAAGATGCCGGTGTTCGGGGCGTTGAATCTGAAGTCGTCGGTCGGGCGTTTTACGCGGTTGCTTGCGCAGATGATTGCTTGCGGAGTGCCGATTCTGAAGTCACTGGACGTGGTCGCCGGTGCGCTCGGCAACAAGGTGCTGGAGACTTCTGTGATCGCGGCACGGCGCGAGGTGGAGCAGGGTAACCAGCTGGCGGTGGCGTTGACGGGCAAGCCGTACATGCCGCTCATCATGATCCGTATGATCGCCGCCGGCGAGAAGGCTGGGCGGCTGGAGGATATGCTTGAATCGGTGGCTGACGCTTATGACGAGGAGGTGGAGACGCTGCTTTCGACGTTGACTTCGCTGATGGAACCGTTTCTCATGGTGTTCCTCGGCGCGATTATCGGTACGGTGGTTCTCGCTATGTTTCTGCCGATCTTCAATATGGGTTCGTTGGCGAGTTGATGAGTTGGAAAGCTGGAGGTGCCTTTATGGATACTGACAACGAATTGAATAAGAAGCTAGAGCTCGCGGAGATTCAGGTGGAGCGCTCCAAGGTGGTGATGGAGTCGCTGGCTGGCTTCTGCCATGCGCTCGGGCAGCCTGCGACGGTAATCCTGAGTTCGATGGAGTTGTTGGCGATGGAAGGCATTGACGAGGCGACTCGCAAGGAGGTCATACACGCCTGCAACGAGGCGGCGTTGGAGATTCGTTCGTTGCTCGCTCAGATGAAGGAGAAGCGAGAATACGCTAAGGAGGCGTATCTCGTTGGCAATGCAGGGGCTGGAGACATGATTTCACTGCAGGAGTGGCGTGACAAGATACCGCCGAAGTGCAGTTGGGAGAAATAAGAGTGGTACAACGGTTTTCAGAGGTTAATACCGATGTTTGACGCGAAGCTGAAAGAAGGGGTCGAGTACTTCGAGCAGATGCTCAAGGTCATGCCTGACGACCGCACGACGCTGGAGTTCCTGGCTGTTGCGTATCCGCAGATGGGTGAACCGGCAAAGGCCGAGTGGGCGTTGGCGGAGCTTGCCCGTGTGCTGCTTAAGGAGGGTGATTCCGAGCATGCTGCGGCGCTTTTGCCGAGGCTTGAGGCGTGCAATGATCAGAAGGCGAAGCTGATGGCGATTCGAATTCGAGCCAACGCAGAGCCTCGGCCCGAGCTGGTACCTGAAGTGGCGCAGGCGTCGGAACCGGCGTCGGCGGATGTCTTTCTGGAGGCGCGTAATTCGGAGGTGAAGCTTGCGGAGAAGTTGGGCGAGAAGGAGGTGGCTTCGCAACTGTTGGCGATGTCCGATAACGGACGTGCCTCGCTGGTTTCCGCGCTTTATTTCATCGAGCGCGACCGAAGTGATGCTTTCGAAGGAGTTTTGGCGAAGTTATGCGACGAATATCGTGAGCCACCGGTTCCACTGGAGGCGTTCACACCAGATCGTAAGCTCGCGATGAAGCTCGGTGAAGAGCTAGTGAAGACGCGAGGGGTGATCCCGTTCGCTACGATCGGGCGTTTGGTGCTGATAGCGTATGTTTCGCCGCATGATGTGGCATTGAAGGAGAAGGTCGAGCGCCTGTTGGGTTCGAAGGTCCGTTTTTATCTTGCGCTTCCCGAGTCCATTGAGAAGGCGGTTGAGGTACTGTGGCCTAAGGAGGATCCAAAGTCATGAGGAAGGGCTTCACATTGGTAGAATGTATGTTGGCGGCGTCGATCTTCTGTCTGATGACGCTTGTCCTGTTCGAGGGTGTGATTCTGTCTACGCGTATTGCCCATGAGAACGCCGATCTGCTGGCGGCTGAGGCTGTGGCTTGGGATGCGGTTTGGAAGCGGTTCAATGAGGATTTCGGGCAGCTGGCGATAGGCACTGTCGTCGAGACATTGACGGAGGAGCAGGCTCCGCAACTGGTGAAGTATGACGATCCGCCGGTTTTGACGGTAACTGTTGGAATTACTGATGAGGTCGGCTTTTCATTGTTGCCGTCTGATATGCTGAAGATTTCTGCGGACGTGGAATGGGGGCCGTCTGGCAGCCGCCGCAGGCTGTCGGAGTTGTCAGGTGATGCCGGCGGACATTATGTGAAGACGTATCGTAGTCGGCTGGGGAGGGTGAACTGATGAATGGCCGCCGCGGATTCACGCTTTTGGAACTGATGACTGCGTCTTGCATTCTTGTGCTGGTCGTCGGAGGAGTGTTTTCTGCGTTTGTCGGGATCTGGAGCATGACCGGCACGTTGGTGGCCGAGGCTGAACTTTCCGTGCGGATGAGAGAGCTCCGTGAGAAACTGCTGTTTCATACTGCGCCGCCGCATGACGGGTGCGTGTGGTCTGGGGTCCTGTCTGGGTCGGATCGTGGAAATGTAGTCGAGGGCGGGTTCAAGATTAAGATGGATAATGCATATGGGTATGATACCGAGAATTCGCGAGTGGTGAACCAGCGCATTGAGCTGGTGCCAGTGGTGTCTGGAGCGAAGGCCTTCTTCGGTAATGACGGTGATCGATATGATGAGCACTGGGAGACGCGATGGCTGGATCCGGGGAAAATCGGTTGGTTGCCGTCAGAAGATCGTCTGATGGATGATGAACTGGGGAAGCGCAATGTCTTCTACATTAATCTCGAAGCCTCGGTGAAGTCTTCTCCGCATACTGTCGTAACAAGGAGGGAGCGGGTGACTGTGCCGGTGTTTGGTAAAATACAGCGGACTTTGTCCGGAAGGGTGTTTGATGATTGAATCCAATCGATATATTCGCAATCATCATGGCTTTGTGTTGCCGATGGTGATGGTGCTGGTGCTGATTGCCGCGATCGTCGTCGCGACGGTCTCCGGTTATGTCGCGACCGCGGCTCGGTTCGCGCGCACGGCGGTGATTCGTGATCGTTGCCGCTTTGCGGCGCAGTCCGCCGTCGAACAGGCGAAGCTGGACATTCAGGAGGGGTTTCAGAGGTTCATTTCGGACAACTTTTCGTCCATCCAGATCGCGCCGCGCAAGGCTCGTGCCTTCAATTGGTTCGATACCGTGGGGTCGGATCGTCGTACGGTGGGAAGCGTTTCACCTGCGCGGATCTTCGGTGATGCAGAGATGCCAGTCTCGGTGAATGGATGCCGTGTATGGGTTGGCGTTGGGGATGCCGTAGAACACGAGACGGACGGCGCTGTCGCCGTGGTGCCGATTATCGCGACGGCTGAATGTGATGCCCCAGGAGGTCAGCTCGTCAGCGTGACGATGTCGGAGTGGGTGGTTTTCGGTACGGAGCAATCCAAGGTCTTTGACAACGCGTATTTCGTGAATAACTATGGTTGGATGAGCGGGAACTTTGTCATCAATGGAGAGTTCCGCGCTAATGGAGACGTGAGTCTCAAGAACGGAGCGGTGGTGAACGGTTTCATTTACGCCGCCCCCAATCCTGAGGTTGGAGCTAGCGGCAAGGTGACGCTTAGCTCGTCCAGTATCTACGACAAGTCTAGGTATCGATCCAGCGTCGGCTCACGAGCTCGTTACGATACCGACAATTTGAATGAGCTCGGGTCTTATGATCCTGCGAAAACTTCGGGAACGATAGTCGCCGCTGCCTACGACGCACGCGGAAATCTGACAGGAGGTTCGATGACGGCTGGTGAAAGTCCGAAGGCGATCGTCAATCAGACTCAGACGATTGCTGGTGAGACGACCTCTGTCGATCCAGTACCGATGCCGTTCGTTTCGGATCTCAATCCCTATGTCGAGTTCGCTACTGACGAAGGCGGTACACTTACATATCCAGCGGTGACGTACACGGATGGGACAGGGTCCTCGCACACTATGCCGGGCGCTACCATCAACGCGCATCGGTCGCTTTCAGAGGCGGGGCCTTCTGGTGATGCGCAGCTTGCGGACGCCGGCTCGGTGTTGCTGGTGGGCACGCAGTCGAATCCAATTCGAATCAATGGTCCGGTGGTGATCGATGGCGATGTGATTATCAAGGGGTATGTTTCGGGGCAAGGTACGATCTACGCGGGGCGGAATATCCATGTCATTGGAGACATCAGGTACGTGAACGCTCCGAGTTGGTCTCATAATAAGTCCGGTGATGAAGCGCTTCAGGAGCAGCAAGTTAACGAGTCGAAGGATATGCTCGGTCTCGTCGCCAAGGGCAATATCGTCGTCGGAGACAGTACCTCGTCCTCTATCGCGAATAACGTTAACAGCGGATCCGACATCGCCTATTCGTGCGATTCGAGCGACTCGCTTATTGGTTATCCGTCTCAAGAGTATTCGACAACAATTACTATTTCGTCGTGGTACGGTACTACCACGTCACAGAGCAACACGTTCTCCGGTGACTATACAGCGGCTGAGCAAATCAACGGAATGGGCGTTGGGGTCGCCGCGCCTGGCGGTTACGATAGTTCATCGGGAAGGTTCGGCAAGGTGCGCACCATTACCGAGACTTACACAGAGATGGTAACTTATCAGAAATATATCTCAACAGGATGGGGGCGCGGATATTACCAGACGGTCACGGAGCCGGTGCAGAAGACGCGTAAGCTGCTGGCTACATCATATGATAGGCATTATTATGAGACCATCTGCGACAATTCGATTATCAGTTCGCTCCGTTCGACAGTCAGCTGCATTGATGCCGTGATGTACAACAATCACGGGGTGTTCGGTGCGCTCGGCGCGAATTTTCAGATCAACGGCGCGCTCATTTGCCGCGATGAGGGTCTTACTGCAAATGGTGGAAGTTTTAACTGGGACATGCGGTTGCGGCGTAAGAAGAATAGCCAGGTGGTGGACTCGATGGGACTTCCCAAGGGCCCTGGAGACCCGTACTCCTGCCGATGGATGGAGCTTCCCGACTCTGCTAATCCTGTGTATCGTGCGGCGAAAGGGCTGGAGAAATGATTGACGCTAGCTTACCGGTCGAATATGAGCGGTTTGACCGTATGCAGGCAGTGATTGACGGACGCCGCGAGTCGTTGGCGCGTCCGTTGAAGACTGGTGCTCGTGCGCGGCTTACGGCCGAAGAGGCTGCGGCGCGGAGCGAAGAGGCGAATTTGCAGGTGTCCGAGACCATGGTGGTTTCGCCGGCGCCAGCGGCGCCAGTAGCCGCGGCGGACCCTGAAGCGGCCTTGCGGTATGCCAGGTTAGGATTCGTAGCCGCCGCAGTGCTCGTTCTTCTATTGGTGTGGGTCATGCAACGAAAGAAAGGTGGATGAGATGGCTCAGAGTGTGACTCATTGCGAAGTGTTTACGGAATTTGAGAAGCAGAGCGCGATTTCCAGGGCATGGAATTCGATTCGAACGCGGTATTCGCTGGCGACTGCGTTTTTGCTGTTACTGGCGTTGACGGTATTCTACATTGGTGGGAGGATCGTGCTCGTGCATATGCTTCGCGATACCGAGCAACAGGTCAAGGAGATCGGGTCTGACATCTCCAGGATTGCCTACCATAATACCGAGCACGTCCGCAAGGCGTTGCTTGACAGTGTCGAGTGGGACGGCGGGGAATCGCTTGCGGTTAACGATCGGTATTCGGTATGCGGGCGGTTCGCCCCGGACGGATCGTTGATTTCTGCGTCGTGCCGTGACGTGTTCGGTAAGATTGTCGCTGTCGATGCGGTTGCCATCGCGCCTTACGCCGCCACGTTGCGGGAGTGGTGTGAGACTACCATGCGCCGAGGCGGAAGATCGGCTACGACAGGTATTATCAGGCTAGGCGGTCGATCCCATTATGTCGCGCTTGCCAAGGGCGACGGCAAGTGTGTGCTCCTAGGAGCTCCGTTTGAAACCAATGTCTTCACCAGCCAGGTTAACGAGGGATTGTCGGGGCTTGACATCAAGATCACCAACCGGAAGGCCGAGCTTACAGCGGCCATTGTGCCGAACCGCGAGATCAAGCGGACGAGGGAGCGGAGTGACTTCGGCATTGCTCCAATGTTCTCGGAGGCGATTAATTTCTATTCCGGCGGCTTCTGGGATATCGGGGCGAGTCAGTTCGAGGCCGTTTATGCGGTACGAGACATTGCCGGTAATGCGGTAAGTATGGTTGCCGTATCAATCCCCAAGACGTTTTCTTCGGCGACGCAGGCGGCGTTAGGCCGGCTTGCGTTTTTCGTAGCGATGGTCGGACTCGTATTCGTGCTGCCGATTTTTTGGTTCCAAAGCTGGGTGCTGTTGAATCCGTTGACAAGGATGACGCAGGCGATAGCCAATCTCGGTATGATGCACCGTGATACCGATTGTCCGCATATCGACTGGAAGGGCAAAGACGAATTTGCGCTGCTGGCGGCATCCGTAAACCGGATGCTAGAGACGATTTCGTCGCGCGCAATCGCCGTGGCGCAGTCCGAATCGCGGCAGCGGGCGTTGATCGACGCGATACCAGACGCGCTCGCGGTATTTGATCGGCAGCACCGGTTGGTGACGATGACCAAGGATTCGAGTGACAAGAACGGGATCCCGTTTGCGGTTCCCGGCGAGGAATTTCCGGAGCTCATGTTCGGCAAGGAGGGCAAGGCGAATTTTGACGATGCGCTTGACCGCGTTTTCGACGGCAAGGATGAAGTGCGTTCGATTCGGTTGGAGCTGCAGCATGCGAAATGGGTTCCAGATTCGCAGCCGTCAAGGTTTTTCGACGTCCGGATCGTGAAGATGGACGAGATGTTTGTGCTTGCCTTGATTCGCGATATTACCGATATCGTCATTGAGCATCGTCAGCTTGTCGGTGCGAAGGAGAAGCTGCGCGAGGTGGAGAAGCGGCAGTCGCTGGCGTTGCTTGCCGCGGGTATTGCGCATGATATCAATAATATTCTGACGATTATCGGCAATACTACGGCATCGACATGGTTGGAGACTTCCGATGAGGAGGAGATAAAGGCGGTCAACACAATCAGTGATGCCTTGAAGCGCGGTAGCATGATGATGCGGGAACTAATGGATTACGCTGGCGAGTCTCGCATCATTTTCGAACGGGAATCGCCAAAGAAGGTGATTGATGATATCGAAGGAATCCTTCGCGGTCTTCTTTCCGAGTCGGTGGATCTCGAGCTGAATGTCCCAGAGGGGCTTCCTGCCATTGACGCCGGGCGTAATCAGTTGTTCAAGGTGTTCATGAACATTGTTAAAAACGCGGTTGAGGCGATCGGCAAGCGTCCGGGGAGAATTGTCATCGCCGCAAAGAGAAAGGTGATGACGCAAGAGGAACTGATGGGTTTCCGTTCCGCCACCACCCTCAAGGCTGGAGAAGGTGTGTTGTTTACGATTTCCGACAATGGTCCGGGCATTCGTCCTGACATTCTCAGGCGCCTTTTCGACCCGTATGTCTCCTCCAAGTCGCTTGGCAGAGGGCTGGGCCTTGCGACAGTTTCGTCTGTAGTCGAAGCACATGGTGGCGGCATTCGAGTTGACAGCGTGGTCGAACGCGGCACCACCTTCAAGATCTTCCTGCCGGAATCGAGGCTTCCGGAACCGTCGACCGCGAGCCCAGCCTCTAGGAACGACTCGGGGAATGGATGTCATGAGGCTCGGGACGTGCTAGTAGTTGACGACGAGGAGTTCATTCGCAAGACGTCGGCGATGTTACTTAAGGCTTTGAAGTACACGCCATACACCGCTAAGGACGGCGCAGAGGCGCTTGGGGTGGTCCGTAGACTGAGCGAATCTCTTTCGGCGATTGTTCTAGACGCTTCATTAGGTGACGTTGATACGGTCCGTCTGGCGATGAGTTTCCGGAAAAACGCTCCGACGGTGCCGATTGTCATTTCCTCCGGTTCCAGTGAGGAGTATATTCGGAAGATGTTCGAATCGGTTAAGATTAACGCCGTTCTTTCCAAACCTTATACGCTTGCCGAGATGAAGTCTGTCCTTGACGGTGTCTGCGCCTGATCGGTCAGCAGGAGATTCTTGATTTTTGAAGGCGTGAAGAGCGTCTATTGAGGCTGCATAATGGCGGCAGGATGGTCAACATGCGCTTCGCGTCGATATTTCGGGACTTTTTTGGCGTTGTCTTGTGAGCGGGATGGAGAAATCGTGAACCCTTATCCCACTTTTTTGAATTGATGCACGCAAAATCGATGTCGTCACCTTCGTTTTTCCCGGGATTTAGGCGAGTATCCGAGCCTAAATCAGTGAATCACCAGCAAGAAAACGGCTCTTGCGCCTGAAAAGCGCCTTCAGATTCATAGGGTTTTATTGGGCTTTTTTGAAAACTGGGATAAATTACCCCAGAAAAAGTGGGATAAGGGTGGAAACTCCAGATCGGTCAGTGATAGACGAAATATGATATAATATATATTCGATTTAGGAGAAGAAAGAAAATGCATCCGTATCGTACCCATACTTGTAACGAGCTCCGCGCGTCTGACGCGGGCAAGACCGTTCGACTTTCCGGCTGGATGTTCCGTCTGCGTGACCACGGCGGCATCCTTTTCGTCGACCTCCGCGACCACTATGGTCTTACTCAGATCGTCGTGCATCCTTCGCGCAGCTTCTTCGGTCTTGTTGAGAAGGCGCATCTCGAGTCGGTCATCACGGTGACCGGAGAGGTGAAGCTCCGTACGCCCGACACCATCAATCCCGATCTGCCGACCGGCGAGATCGAGATCGAGGCGAACGAGCTCGTGATGGAGTCCGCTTCGGAAGTGACGCCGATCTACATTCCCGACGAAAAGGCCGACGAGTCAGAGGATGTGCGTCTCAAGTACCGCTTTCTCGACCTCCGCCGTGAGAAGCTCCACAAAAATCTGATACTTCGCTCGGAAGTCATCAAGTTCCTCCGCCAGCAGATGTGGGAGAAGGGCTTCAACGAGTTCCAGACGCCGATTCTCACGGCCTCTTCGCCCGAAGGCGCGCGCGACTACCTGGTGCCCAGCCGCATTCACCGCGGCATGTTCTACGCGCTGCCGCAGGCGCCGCAGATGTTCAAGCAGCTCCTGCAGGTCTCGGGCTTCGACAAGTACTTCCAGATCGCGCCGTGCTTCCGCGACGAGGCCGCGCGCGCCGACCGCTCCCCGGGCGAGTTCTACCAGCTCGACATCGAGATGAGCTACGTCACGCAGGACGAGATCTTCGCCGTCGTCGAGGACGTCGTCGGCAAGACCTTCGCCAAGTTCTCGACCTGGTCCTGCAACGCCGCCCCGTGGCCGCGCATCAAGTACCGCGACGCGATGATGACGTACGGCTCCGACAAGCCGGACCTCCGCAACCCGCTCAAGTGGTTCAACATGAACGACTTCTTCGCGAAGGCGAACTTCAAGGCGTTCGCGAACGGCGCGACGTCGGGCGGCCTCGTCAAGGGTCTGCTCGTCAAGGGCATCGTCGGCGTCGAGACCCGCACGTGGTTCGACAAGCGCGAGGCGTTCGTCAAGGAGAACGGCGGCAAGGGCCTCGGCTACATCAGCTGGACGAAGGAAGGCGAGCTCAAGGGGCCGATCGCGAAGTTCCTCTCGCCCGAGCAGCTCGAGGAGATGAAGCAGATGTCCGGTCTCGAGCCCGGCGACGCGATCTTCTTCATGGCGGCCGATGTCGACGAGTGCAACCGCCTGTCGGGCCTCGTCCGCACGGACATCGCCAACCACCTCACAAACCCGATTTGCGAGAAGAACTGCTACAAGTTCTGCTGGATCGTCGACTTCCCGTTCTACGAGAAGGATCCGGAGACCGGCAAGATCATCTTCTCCCACAACCCCTTCTCGATGCCGCAGGGCGGACTCGAGGCGCTGGAGAAGAAGGAGCCCCTCACGATCGAAGCCTATCAGTACGACGTCGTCTGCAACGGCATCGAGCTCTCCTCGGGCGCGATCCGCAACCATCGCATCGACATCATGGAGAAGGCGTTTGAGATCGCCGGCTATCCGAAGGAAGTCG
>CALYRV010000017.1 GCA_945483525.1 uncultured Verrucomicrobiota bacterium | reverse complement strand
CTTTTCGAAAGCACACGATATATATCCTCTCACGATTCTGCGGCACCCCAAAATCCTTACTATTCAAGATGGAGTGGTGTACTGTATATCCTATATTCTCAAACGTCTTCTTAATAATCTCAAAAGTCCGTCGCTTGTCGTGAATATACAACCCTTTTACATTTTCGCAGAATATAACCTTCGGTTTCTTTTTGTCACATATACGGGCAACATCTTGGAACAACGTTCCTCTGCACATTCCTTTATAATCATCATTAAAACCCATATGTTTCCCTGCAAGACTAAATGCTTGACATGGAAATCCAGCAAGGCAGATATCGAAGTCTGGAATATCACATTCATCAACTTTCGTTATGTCCCCAGTAATTCTGAACGCATCTTTAAAATTTGCTCTGTATGTTGCTTGAGCATACTTATCCCATTCGCTTACAAACACGGTGCTTATTCGTTTTTTGAAAGCACGATCAAATCCCATCCTAATGCCACCAATACCAGCGAACAGATCAACAGACCTGAATACTTCTTTATTTCGCGCCATTCATTTTTCGCGCCGTAGCGCGCCTTTCTTAGAAGGCGCGCCTCACCGGGCGAATCGGGAGGCCTATCACAACCTGGGAATCACCCGGCAAGGCACGCCAGTTTTAAAACTGACACACCTTGCACGACCGACTTTTCCCAAGATTGTTGTGATAGTTTTCCCGAAAGACGGCCTGCAACCTCTCGCACTACGATGCAGACGAAAACAAAAAGAAGAGCGCATCTCCCAATTGCACTCAGTTGAAGGCCGTAGGAAGCCCATAGTAGAATGCAATGAGAGATGCGCCAATTGGGCGCATCCCCGCATACAAATCGTTCTACTATGAAAATTTCCTACGTTTTCAACTGAACGTCTTGCAGCAGTAATGCTGAAATTCTTGACGACGAGCGGACTCACCGTCACGCCTGCGGGATTTCTCCCCGCCGACGTCAGATATTATAGCAAATTACAAATAAGACGAGAGCGCGACTCAACGAATTAATTCCCTCCACCTGAGCGAAGCCTCGTTACGCGAGCGAGAGCCGACTGTTGAGCAAGAGGAGCCGAAGGATCGCCGCCCGTTGAGCTCGGTTTAGCTTATACCGGAAACGCTCGCTGAGGGGAATGTCTTGTCACGGCTTATTGCCCTCAGGGAAGAGGGCGAGCGACTCCTTCGGCGACGGTTTGATCGACAGTCGGGCTCGCCGCGTAACCCGAAGCTCGGCTCCGGAATCAATCACCATAAAAAACGAGGCGCGGCAGAACTGCCGCGCTCACGTTTCATTCGAATATTCGGATTATTCCGATTATTTCTTGAAGGACTCTTCGACCGCGACGGCGACGGCGACGGTGGCGCCGACCATCGGGTTGTTGCCCATGCCGATGAGGCCCATCATCTCGACGTGCGCCGGAACCGACGAGGAACCCGCGAACTGAGCGTCGGAGTGCATGCGGCCCATGGTGTCGGTCATGCCGTAGCTCGACGGACCGGCCGCCATGTTATCGGGGTGAAGAGTACGGCCGGTGCCGCCGCCCGAAGCGACGGAGAAATACTTGCGGCCGTTCTCCCAGCACCACTTCTTGTAGGTGCCGGCGACGGGATGCTGGAAGCGAGTCGGGTTCGTGGAGTTGCCCGTAATGGACACGCCCACGTTCTCGAGCTGCATGATCGCGACGCCTTCCGGAACGTTGTCCGCACCGTAGCAACGGACGTTCGCACGGGGGCCCTTGGAGAACGCCTTCTTCTCGACGACCTTGACCTTCTCGGTCTTCGGATTGAAGACGGTCTTGCAGTAGGTGAAGCCGTTGATGCGCGAGATGATGTACGCCGCGTCCTTGCCGAGGCCGTTCAGGATGACCTGGAGGTCGGTCTTGCGGACCTTGTTCGCGTTGAGGGCGATCTTGATCGCGCCTTCAGCCGCGGCGAAGGACTCGTGACCCGCGAGGAACGCGAAGCACTTGGTCTCGTCATCGAGGAGCATCGCGCCGAGGTTGCCGTGTCCGCGGCCGACCTGACGGTTCTCGGCGACGGAGCCAGGAATGCAGAACGCCTGGAGGCCGACACCGATTTCCGCGGCGGCATCCTTCGCCTTCGTGCAGCCCTTCTTGATCGCCATCGCAGCACCGACGGTGTAAGCCCACTTCGCGTTCTCGAAGCAGATCGGCTGGGTCTCTTCGACAATCTTGTAAGGATCGATACCGGCCTTCTTGCAGATCTCCGCGCACTCTTCGATAGACTTGATGCCGTAGGGCTTGAGAGCGGCGAGGATCTTCGCCTCACGACGCTCGTAACCTTCGAACAGCTTCTCGGCGGCCTTCTTGGTAACTTTCTTGGTAGCCATTGTAAATTTCCTTTCTTTAAGCACTAAGCACTATGCACCAAGCACTTATTCCTTCCGGGGATCGATGTACTTCGCCGCACCCTCGAACTGACCGTAATGGCCCTTCGCCTTCTCCCACGCCTCGTTCGGAGTGAGACCCTTCTTGATGAAGTCGGTCATCTTGCCGAGGGAGACGAACTCGTAACCGATGACCTCGCCCTGCTTGTTAAGCGCCATGCGCGTGCAGTAGCCTTCGGTCATCTCGAGGTAACGGGGCCCTTTCGCCTTCGTCGCGTACATCGTACCGACCATCGAACGCAGACCCTTACCGAGGTCCTCGAGGCCGGCACCAATGACGAGGCCGCCTTCGGAGAACGCGGACTGAGTGCGGCCGTAGACGATCTGGAGGAAGAGCTCGCGCATCGCGGTGTTGATCGCGTCGCAGACGAGGTCGGTGTTGAGCGCCTCGAGGAGGGTCTTGCCGACGAGGATCTCCGAAGCCATCGCGGCGGAGTGGGTCATGCCCGAGCAGCCGATGGTCTCGACGAGGGCCTCCTCGATGATGCCGTTCTTGACGTTCAGCGAGAGCTTGCACGCGCCCTGCTGCGGAGCACACCAGCCCACGCCGTGCGTGTAGCCGCTGATATCCTTAATCTGCTTAGCCTGGACCCACTTACCCTCTTCCGGGATCGGGGCAGGACCGTGATTGCACCCCTTCATCAGGGGGCACTGATGTTCAACCTCAGTCGAGTAGACCATTGTAGTTTTCCTTTCGTTACAAAAACGATTGTCGGTATTATATCATAATCAGCTCAAACGCGTCACTACTTGACCACTATCTCGGCGGTCGCGGCGGAAACGCCGCGGAGCAGAATGCGCTTCGTCTTGGAGGTCTCGCCGGACTTGAAGACGACGGACGACTTCGGAAGACCGAAGGCCTTAGCAAGCGTCTCGATCAGCTCCTTGTTCGCCTTGCCATCGACTGGCGCACAACAGATCTTCACCTTCAGCGTGTCACCGAATAGTCCGTCGATTCCGGCCCGCGACGAACGCGGACGCGCGCTGACATTCACCACCAGTCCTTCGGTAGTTTCCGTGTACCAGCTCATTTCGAATTCACCCTCTTGAGTTTGAAAACCGTGATCTCCGAATCGTTGAAGAAGCGCATCGGGAACCCGGCCCACTGTCCGCATCCCGGTGACACGTAAAGATAACGGTCACCGGTTCTGCCGGGCGCGGGATAAAGTCCGCGCACGAAGCCGCCGTTGAACGCTTTCACGAGCGTGCTCAATATTGGCGCAATGCCGCCGTGGGTGTGTCCGGACAGCTGCAGCCGAACATCGCATTCGCGCACATACATCGTAACGTCCTTCGGCTGATGCACCATCATCACTCGGAACTCTCCGTTAGTCGCGGAATCGTACGACTGCCACCATTCGCGTTCGCTGGACAAGCCACACCGAATCATGCCGATCTCGTCGGGAACGCCCGCCAGCGCAAGTCCCTCACGAGGGAAGACGCACTCGTTCTCCAGAAACCTAATGTTGTCGAGCTTTTCGTAGAACAGTCCTTTCCATGCGAAGTAATCATGATAATATTCATGATTGCCCGTGCAGGCGAAAACCCCATCCCGCGCACGAAGACGTCCGATCGGCTCGAGGTACGGACCGATCTTGTCGACCGATCCGTCCGCGAGATCTCCCGTAAGACAGATGAGATCCGCATTGAGAGCGTTCACCTTCTCCACGATCGCCTCGGTCCGCCAGCGTCGCGCCGCGCTCGAGCAGTGAAGATCGGAAAGCTGAACGATCCGATATCCTTCCAGTGAAGGCGGCAGATCGGAATAGGACAATTCAATTTCCTTAACGGACGGCACCGAGAAGCCGTTGTAGAGTCCGACTGCAGACATCCCCCACGCAACAATCGGCAGGATCCACAGCTTCGCGCGGAAACGGAAGAATACCGTCAGCACCATGAGCGCCGCCATCAGCATCGCGCCGGAATAAAGCCAGTCCCAGATCCAGATCACTACCGTCGGCAGATCGGGATTAAACTCGTCACCGCCGAGCGCCTTAAACGCAAGAAACTTCGAACAGCAAAACAGCAGCACCATCGCCCAGACCGCCTGCGTACGGGTCCGTAACTGCAGTTGACGGCAACGCGGAAAGATCAGTCCGACCATTATCGTCAGACCGACCACAAACGGAATCCAGGTGAACAGCGTCCGTATCATCTCGCGTCTACAGCCAGCCCTTGCGATGCTTCCGTGCACCGGCGCATTGGTCGTCACCGGTGAGATCCCGTTTCCAGATTACGGACTCTCCGAGATACAGCACCTGCGTCCGCGGCCAGATCATCCCCGGCGTCGACAACCGATCTTCGCGCCAGAACGCCTCCCAGTAGGACTCGCGGTTCCTGACACCATGCCCGAGTTCGTTGTAATGGGACGGCAGGAAAAGCGCGGTGTTGCGGTTGAAGCCCGGATTCGCCATACAGCTTCTGACGATGTTGGACGGAAAATTCCACACCGGCGAAATGATGATGTCCGTCGCCGCCCCCCTGGTCAGATTCGTATACACCTCGTGCGCATCATTATCTCCGGGAGCCGTCACCTTCACGCCGTCGATGTCGAACTGATAGACGTTGCAAGGTACACGCTGATTGCCCATGTAATTCCTCACACCCACGCCGACGACGTCAACATGCGTATCGTGATCGTCAGTGAAAAGACGACAGAGCGCATTCGTGATGCCGACGTCGCACGGCAACACCACGGGCTTGCCGAGATCAAAAAACGGCTGAAGCATCCGCTTCGAATAGTGGTCGCGATGAGGATGCGTCAACACGAAGAAGTCCGTCAGCCTCGCGAGCTCCATGCGCTCCTCGTCAGTCCATTGGCACGGCGTATCAGTGACATCCAACGCGACCGCATGCCGCGGTCCCTTGAGGATGTAGCCCATGTTGTAAAAGTGGAAGATACCGAGTTCGCCTTCATTGATCCTCGCCGCCTTCACCTCTTCAAAGACGCGTTTACGGGCGCGGCGGCTCTGCGCATCCATCGCCACGAACCACGCTTTACGGACCTCGACCGGAGTGTTCGTTGAATAGCTGTCGATGTGAGTCGGATAGTCGACCAGCCGAAGCAGCGCGTGACGACGCGCGTCGCGGTAATCTGCGCCTTCGCATCTCGCGAGCCCCTTCTCCGCATACTCGATCGTCTCTTCGATCCAGCTCGTGAGATCCTTCTCCGCCGCGATTCTTTCCGCAAACGCAGCGTGTCCGTTCTCCTTCGCGAATTCGACCATGCACGCCTTCAGCGCCTCGGTCTTCATCGGCGCCCAGCTCCACGCCCCCGCGAGCCGCGGCAAAACCGCCGCTCCGAGAAACATGGAGACTCCAAACATGGTCGCCATATTCTTCATGACGCTTACTTCAACAGAAGTTCCTTCCAGACCTTGACCACGTCGCGTCCGAGCGCGCGGCAGGTGTCAGGAGTGACGACGGCGCCGTTGGCGTTGGCGAACGGGACTTCGAAGGAGCGGCAGAGCTTGAGCCGTTCCTTGCAGTCGCGGGCGAACCACATGACCGCAGACGCACCCTGCGAGTAGTTAAGCCCTTTGTTCCAGGATTGACCGAATGGCAAATCGTCGGACGCCTTATATCGAAACGATCCACACTGGACCTTCTCGAGCGTCTCGGAGAAGAACTTCTCGCCCTCCATACTCGGGACGATCGCCGGATTCTTCCAGGGCGTGTAGAGAAACTCGTTATACTGACCGCGGATCCACGGACAATGGACATCCATAAAGATGTCAATCCTGCAATCCGCGTGATTCTTCGCCCATTCCGTGATCGCCTTCGTCTCCGGATAGATGAACTCCGTGTAGTCACGGTTGTGATCGTGTGGCGCACGCTTCTTGCCTTGATCGCCCGCCTGCACTCCGTCGTAATCGGTAAACGGCACCATCATCATCTCCACATTCTCGCGCATCCACGCACCGAGTTCGTCCTTTGCGAAGAACGCCTCGGCAAAGCCCTCGAGCACCCAGCTCGCGGACGTCTCGCTGCAGTGATGGCGCGCAGTGATGAACACCCGGTACTTCGGCTCCTTCGCTATGCAACCGAAACGCGCGCGCGGAACGTCAGCTCCTTTCCGCGATCTGCAGAGCGTCTCAAGGACAAAGGTCCTGCCGAGTTCCGCCTCGTGTTTCTTCACGAACGCCTGCCAGTCGGCTAGCACGTAAGGATAACACTCGTAGAACCAAGTCTCGTTTTCGTCCGCGCCGAAGGTGTAGGTGAACGAGCACTTGTCCGTCTTGCCATCCAGAGGAAAGGCGAATGTCCTGCACCTGTCCTTCGTCACCACCGGACCTCGCACTCCGACCGGTCCGCCGCCAGGCTCCTTGTCCGGAAACTCGAACTTGATCGTCTTCCCCGCGGCACCTTTAACGCGGAACGCCCAGTAGAACCACTTCTCGCCCTTGGTGTCGCGCTGATCCTGCCGCAGCTCAACCTTCGTGTCGGATTGCTTCAAAACGATGATGTTACCAGCAGGGATCTTGTCGTCGACGACAACTTCCGCGGACAGCGTCCCGGCGGCAACCGCCCCGGCCAGCAGAATAATGTTAGCGAATTTCATATGCGATTATTTTTCAGCGTTCCGGGACCAGTGCTTCTTCATCACCTTCATACGGGCGGACTCTTCGCCGGGCGCGCACTTCTCCGCCTTCACGCCCCACTTGTCCTCCTTGTACTCGAGGTTCCATCCGTCGTATTCACCGTAGGAGTGATACGCCCAGAGATCAAAACGCTTGTCGATCTCATCGGCCGCGTCATCCAGCCACTGCGCCGCATCCGGCACCGTGCGGTGACAGGAGAACTCGCCGACGAAGAACTTCGCGCCGTACTTGTCGCCGAAGAACTTCGATTCGTCCAGCACCTTGCCGAGCATCTCCTTGTTCCAGACGTGAAGCTTGCGCACGGTAAGACCCGGATAGCGGTCCTTCTCCGGATTAATGTCCTTGCCCAGCACTCCGTAATGCGTCATGACGAGCGGCGAATAGAAATGCAATTCGTACCACACATCCTTGAACGGATACGGCAGCATGTACGGAGGACGGTAGTCCGCGGGAGAACCGCCCGTATCCGCGGTCGCAACGATGCAGCGGTCCGGATCGATCGCACGGATCGCCTTGATCGCGTCATGGACGAGTCCCCAGTAGCTGTACTTGTCGTCCTGATTGCCGAAGTAGTTCTGGAACGGCTCGTTGAGGATGCCGAACGCCCAGATGTCGTCGCGTCCCTTGAAGTAGGTCGCGAGCTTCTCCCATCCCTTGATGAAATCGGCGCGCATCTGATCGTCGTTGAAGATCGCGTACTTCTTGCGGTTGCCCCTGCCGCCCGGAGCCATCGGCGCGAAGATAACCTTCACGTTGTGCTTCTTCAGGACCGCAAGACGTTCCTCGAGCTTGTTGTAATCATCGGTCAGCGGCTTGAAGCGCGACATGCGCACGAGGTTGCATCCCCAGGAGACGATCTTCTCGAGATCCTGCGGACCGAACTCCCAGATGCAGACCGTACCGCGGTACTTCTTGCCGTCCAGCCACTTCTCCGAATATTCGCACTTATATCCCTCGGGGATCTTCACGCCGACCTTCGCAGCCGCCTCTTCCATCACCTTGTGCGGCGACACTTCGATGCGGAAGTCCTTGAAGTAGATGCTGCCGCCAGTACCGAACGTCGCCATCAGTCCGACGCCCGCCTTGCCAAGTTCGTCGTCCGCCATCACACAGGAGTGGAAACGCTCGGTGACCCATCCGTCCGTATTCCCGCCTTCTGGGAATTTCACGACCGGCCTCACCCAGCTCGAATACTCCGCGTTCGCGTGCTCCCAGTGCCAGAGGATCAACTTGAAGTCCTCGGGACGGTCCTTCGCCCACTGGTTGGGACACAGCTTCGCGTTCTCGAGTTTATACTCGACGACGAAATCAACTTCGTACCCGCGGAACGACTCCAGCGCCTTGTCGATGTTCTTGATGTCGAGCGACCCGCGCATCTTGTAGTCGTCGCTACCGCCGAGCTTCAGGATCCGCGATCCGTCCGCTTCGGTGATGAACTCGACCGGCTTACGACGATCCCATCCCCCCTTGAAGTTCTTCAGAAACGAATACGGCTGCGGTTCCGCGAACAACAATCCGGCGACCAACGTCCCGGCCAACATGACAATGTTCTTTATTTTCATATCATCGTTGATTTTACAAAATCCAACCTTACCATACAAGTATCATGAATCCGTCGCGCGACTTCGGTTGCGCGCCGGCAAGCAACAGCGGATAACCGGCGCCGGTGATATTAGTCTTCCAGACGGAATCAGCATTGTTGAGCTTGCCGTCCTGGGCCAAGGCCCTCCAGCCGTCGAGCTGAGAATCATCGGTCAGATGTATGTATGTAACCGCACCGGACGCGCCAAGATCAAGAAGATCGTCCGTCAACGTCGGCGCCGCGCCGTAGAAATGATACTCTGAAACCTTCGTCTTCGCGAATACCGTCTTCGTGATGGACACGAGATTACTCATCGTCACCTTCTCGAGCGCATTGCAGTTCTCAAACTGATACCGAGAACCAGAACATTGCAGAACTCCGACTCCGCTCAGATCAACGATCTTAAGTGACGTGCACCCGGTAAAGGTATAACCGTCAGTGTTATTGTTAGCATTGATTGCTATAGAGTCAGCAGGATTGATGACGACATTCGTAAGAACCGCGCACCCCTGGAATACTCCACTACCATAAGCCGAGCCGATCGTCATCACCGCCGGACCAAACTTCGCTGAAGTGATCCGCGTATTCTGGAGAGCACCCCGTTCGACTGAAACGATATGACCGAGTTCAAGATCTCCCGACAATGACAAATCCTTGAAAGCGTATTGTCCTATCTTTTTCAGTCCTTCCGGAAATCCACCAACGAGATTCAGGTTGGCGCATCCGGTGAACACGCAATTCTGAAGTTCCTGCGAACCGAGCCGAAGATCGCCGACCCGCTCACACGCCGGAGCCAACGGAGTTGTCGCGTTCGACGCAAAGCAATTGTTATACCCTTTTATAAGAACATCGTTCCCCGAAGAATCCTTGAACGGCTTCGAGATGTCAAGTTCGGAAACCTTGTCAGGATAACCGATGCACCGCTTCACGTAATACCCGCCCCACTGATACTTCTCGGCCGCGAAGGTCCAGACACCGTCCGTGATTTCGGTTCCGGCCTCATTCAAAACCCAATTGGAAACAACAGGATCGTCCGGCTGATCCGGATTCTCGGGCGATTCCAGTTTCGGCAGATCCTGCGTTTCATACGCGACCGGATCAGTGCAGCCTTCGGCAACGCAAACGCGACGGAGTTCACCGACGTGCTCCACCGTCGGAACGACATTCGTATACCACTCACCCCAGACATGCACGTGGGTCGGTTCCGGATCTTCCGATGATGTCGCAGCGAAAAGCAGCAACGGACGGCCGCCCGAGACGACGGAGGTCTTCCACGTCGAATCCTTGCCGTTGATCGTACCGCTTTCGGTAAGCACGTTCCACGACGTGAGCTGCGCCGCGTAATCGACGGCGTTCGTGTCGAGATGGACGTACGTCGTGCTGCTCGAACCGAGGTTCAGCGCCCCGGACGTCAATTCCGGAGCGGCGCCGTAGAAATGATAGGTGACCGAACTTACGCTGCAGAAGAAATCCCTGTCAAGCTTCGATGGCGCACGAATAACGACATTCGTCAATGCGGTACAGCCGCCGACCTGCGAATAATTGCTGCCGCGCGTCTTTAAATACCCGATGCCGGAACAGTCGAGCGACCGGAGCGCGGTGCAGTTCTCGAACGTGAACGCCTCACCGGGAGTGACCGTCGCCGAGGCGCCTTGCACGAAAACCACGTTGGTGAGCGACGCGCAATCCTTGAAGGCGCCGTTGGCCCAGCCGGAGTTAATCTCGACGAGATACGGACCGAACCGCACGTCGACGATACCGGTGTTTCCAAACGCGCCCTGCGCAATCTTAGTGACCAGTCCGAGATCGACCGCACCAGTCATCGTCTTGCTCTTGAAGACGTTACTCTCGATGAGATACCCGTAGTAAATCGTATCGTGAGCCGAATTCACCGCGAACCTGCCGAGATCCAGCTTCACCGACGTGTCCGCCGGCTGCGCGGAAACCGCGGTGATCTGAAGCTGTTCGCCGACGACGGACGCCTTCAGCTTCCAGCCTGTGCCGTCCGTCATATACGTGCCGTCGAAGGTCCAGCAGTCCGCGAGCAATTCGTCATTGATCACCACCGTCTTCGTATAGACCGGTACGAATTCCGTATCCGTCGTGATCGGAACGGCCGCGCCGACCGGATACACGGTGTCGGTGTTGATGACCTTCCATCCGTCTGCCGTCGAACCGGCGACCGGCGGAATAAGGTCGGGCATCGTAACGGACATCGCGGACTCGTAAACCGGCGAAAACTGAAGCAGCCGCATATTCGCGGAATTCTCGGTGACGAACGTGACCTTACGGACATCCGCCTCGGTCTTCGCCACCGGTCCGTTCGCATACGCCGCGACCAGCGTGACATCGCGTCCGAGCGTCGCGGGATCGATCGTGGCACCAGCGGCGTAAATCGTCTTCCCTTCGTGCGTAGTCACGATCGGAATCACCTCGGAATCATTCCACTCCACACCCTCCGCCTCGACCCAGCCGAGAAACGCGCCGTTCTTCTCGCACTGCGAAGAAATAATGTTTTCACCGGGAAGCGTAAGCGCCGCGCCATAGGTCTCCATGCGATAGCAATTCACCCACGAGATCGGATGCGGAATCACCTGCACACCGCCGAGATGCCAGTCGTGGTAGTATTCAGGCGCGATCTTCGCATAGAACTTCACGCTGTAGCGGTGCTTGGTCGCCTTAGGCGTGATCGCCTGATAATCCCTGCCGTAGACATAGAACTCGTTGATGTAGGCGTCCTTCGCCGTCGCCTTAAGAGTCAACTCGGCCGTAACCTCATCATCGCCGAGATTCACGATGAGTCCGTCAGTAACCGCGGCGAATTCGCCCTCACCGATCTTGTACTGCATGTTCTTCGATCCGCGGAAAAGCAGCTGTTTGCCGGTGACGGACCGCGTCAGCATCGCATCTGCCGCGGCGGCCTTGATCCTATCGCCGGCATCACCCTTTACGCGGTCATAGGTATCGCGCGGCTCGTCGGCAACCTCCCTGGCGATCAACGTCCAGCTACCGCTCGCCTGCGTGAGGGACGCCGGAGTGATGATTTCCGCGTGATACATCTCGGGACCTGTCGCCGCGATCGGATCGCCGTCGACCGAGCCGGCGGGCGCGACGGTTTCGAGCGCGCCGGACTTGTCCGCGGCAGCGGCGAAAAAAGCCTCAAGGTTTTCGACGATATTGTCACAGAACCAGACATAGCCCTCCTCGTTGACATGCGGAGAACTGTTGCCGAAAAGATAGCCGCGCGTGCCGCTGACCTTGCCGTCCGCATCCACGACGCCGTAAACGTTGCTGTTAACGACGCCGAACTGTCCGAACCAGTCCTGCACGTTGCTATAGGCGTTGATCCACTTGATCCCGTACTTCGTCACGAGCGGCTCGTAGACGGACGACTTCGAGAACGCGCCGCCGACCGAAATCAGCACGACGTCGGTATTCGGCAGCGTTTTCCATAGGACGCGCAACGTGTTCTCGGCGTAGCGGAGCGTCTCGTCGTTATCATTCCAGATCTCGTAGAAGACAAGGTCCGGTTGACGTGCGATGATGTCATCGGACACATAACCGAACGAACTCTTCGCCGTCGCCCCGCCCCAGACGGAATAGAACGTGTTGATATTCACGTCATCGACATTATAATCGCGCTTGGCGAGATACTTGACGTAGTCCGTCGTGATACGCGCAAAACTCATCGGGTTGCCGGTCGGCATACCGCCGGAGTTCGTGGTCACGCGGGTGGAGTAAGGATACCCCTGCATACTGACTTCGGTCGCCATCTGTCCGTACGCGATCGAGTCGCCGATCACCGCGACCTTCAGCGCCTTGTCGGACTTGAGTTTCCGCACCGTATTCGCCAGCGGCACATAACCGATCGTCGGCTCCACAACTTCGCCAAACGCAAACGTCGCGGACGCAATCACAGCCGCGAGCAGGATACTGGGTTTTTTCATGTTGACAATAGTAGCAATTCTTTTGCGTAAAATCAACCGCTTTTTAGCACAACTCGCATTCGGAATTTCACTCTCCTTACCTGCGTACAATCAAACGCCAAAACCGTCCGGGAATGCGGAAGTCGCCTCGAGCGAGATACTTCAGTAATTGGCAATCTCGGCGTAGGGGGCGTCTTGCCAGGCGAGAAGACGGTCGGCATAGGATTCGCACGAAGCCGTCATCGAATCGACATCCAAAAGCTCGATCGCACCGAGCGCATCACGTTCACGGACAAGCTCGCGGTCATTGATGAAATGCACGGCGAACATCCCGCAGACCAATAAAAGCGAAGCCGCGAGAAGGCAAGTAGAAAAATTGAAAGGTTGAAAAGTTGGAGATTTGGAGATTTTAGAAGTCGGACGGGAATTAAGCGGGAGTTGAACTTCCGGAATGTCGACATCCTCCTCGAGCTTCGCCTTGAGAAATTCGTTAAACGACTTGTCTTCGATCATCTCACACCCCGATCTTCCGCTTGAGCTCGTCCGTCGCCCGATGCATCCACGTAAGCACCGTGCCGAGCGGAACACCTAGTTCAGACGCGATATCCTTGAACTCCATCCCGCCCTCGATCCGCATCATCACCACCTGACGCCAGTTGAACGGCAGCTCCGCGACCGCTTCGCGCACCTCCCGCGCCGTCGCCTTCGACTCGAACCGCTTCGCCGGACTCGGCGACGGATCGGCGATCTCCTCCGCGGCGCTTTCGCCGCGCTCGTCGACGACATCCAGACTTGTCATCGGATGACGGCGGCGAAGCCGGTCGATCGCCACCGACCTCGCCGTCTTGACGAGATACGCCTTCACCGTTTCCTCGCGCAATTCCACGCGCAAACGGAGAAGGCGCATCCACGTCTCCTGAAACGCATCCTCGGCGTCTTCACCCGCGAGACCACGCAGAAAGGCCATCAGCCATTTCCCGTGTTCCGCGACCAGCGCCGGAATGGATGCGCCAGAGGACATTTATTTCTCGGGCTTGACAGCCGGCTTTTCGCAATCCCCCTTGGGGGCTTGCTTGCACGCGGATTTCGCCTCCGGCCTCGCACCACCCATATTACCATCCTTTTGCGAACGCTTTGCACGCTTGGCCATACGCTCATTGCGGAGCTCCTTCATCGCCTCGGTCGCCTGCTTGATCTGCTCAGGAGTAAGCAGGGACTTCACGGAGATCAGACGCTTCGTCTGCGTCTTCGCCATCTCCTTGCGGCACTCGAAGAGCTCGTCGATCGCCGCCATCACCGCGGCCTCGTCGATCTTCTCCGCCTTCATGAGCTGTGCCTGCTTCTCCATCAGCTCGCGCGTCTTCTTCTGCAGCTCCTGGACCTTGGCGCGGTTGTCGGTATCGAGTTTCTTGATCTGCTCGCACGCTTCCGCGGAAAGACCGATCTTCTCGGCGATCTTGGGATTCGTCGCCGCCATCACCGCAGGATCACTCTTCAACTCGCCACCGAAACCGCCAGGCATCATCATTCCGCGTTCGGCCATCATCGCACCGCGGTCACGCGGACCATGGCGGAATCCGCCGTCACGCTGCCTGGCCTTCGGACCTTCGGCATCCTGAGCAACCACCGCGAACGAAAGCGCGGCAACCATCGCGAACATCCCCTTCTTCATTTTAAGGTTCTCCTTTGATTTGTGATTGAATGTTGGTTTAAGATTGGATCAATTCGTGGCTACATCGGAATATACGATACGCACGTTACAAATATTTCAAAATTTTTTCAAGCCGCTCGTGGGCGAGCGGCGAACTTTCCTTCGACTTCGCCTTCAACTTCAACCTTCAGCGTCACTTCCCTTTCAACGCAAGGCGGACGATCTTCTCAACCGAGTCGACCGATGGATCCTTCGCAAGTACATCTGTAACCATCTTCGTCGAAGTTTCTTCATTGAAGCCGAGCGCGCGGAGCGCGGCGATCGCATCCTGAAGAACCGCGGTCTGCGCCCCCGCGGAAGAAGTGCCGCGGTCGAGCGAGGCGGCTTCAAGCGCATTCACCTTGTCGCGCAGTTCCACGCAGATCTTCTCCGCGGTCTTCTTGCCGACGCCCTTGATGGACGAGATCCGCTTCGAATCACTCGTCGAGATCGCCAGCGCGAGCTCGCTTAAGCTCGAGCCCGAGAGGATCGCAATCGCGATCTTCGGTCCTACCCCGCTCACGCTGGTGAGCTTCGCGAACATCTCGCGCTCCTGCTCGCTGGCGAAACCGAAAAGGATCTCATCATCTTCGCGCACGCAGTGGTAAGTCAGCAACTTCGTCTCCGCTCCTTCGCGCGGCAGCGCTTCATAAGTTGACAGCGGGATGAGGAGCTCATAACCGACTCCGGCCGCCTCGATCACGACGCGTGTCGGATCCTTTTCCGCAAGCACACCTCTGATGTACGCAATCATCTCCTACCTCCTATAACGATGAGTTGATTCGCCCTTCACCAGGACATCATCCATCTCTCCGACCATGCCGATCTCCCTGATGCCTGGCGTATCGATCACCATCGCGCCGTTCGGCAACATCACGAGTTCACGCGAAGTCGTTGTGTGACGCCCCTTGCCGGACCACGCCTGTATCTCCTGAGTCGCGGCCCACTCCTCACCCGCAAGCGTATTGAGCAGCGTCGACTTCCCAACTCCAGAAGAACCGATGAACGCGACCGTCTTTCCCGGAGCGACAATCTTACAAACCTCCTCCATCCCCGTTCCGTCCAGTGCCGAGATTCTGAGGATTCTCGCACGTCCGTCGACGACCTCCTCAAGCTCCCGCAGATAAGCCTCGTCCCCGGGTTCGGTTAGATCCATCTTCGTCACCACCACGATCGCCTCGGCCTCGCCCATATCTTCCGCAAGTTCGAGATATCGCTCGATGCGCGCGACCGAGAAGTTCTCATTCATCGACATCATGATGAAGAGCGTGTCGAAGTTCACCGCAAGCGTCTGCGATGTCCGCCGCGCCGTCGGATCCTTGCGCTCAAAATGCGAGAAGCGCGGCAGCGTCTCGAGGATCATCGAATCGCCCTGCGCATTATAGCGGAACCTCACGAAATCACCCGTCATCGGCTTAAGCGGTTCCGTCAAGCGAATCTCGGAGATCTTCTTCCCCTTCATCGAATCAGGAGCGACGGACTTCATCCGCGTATACGCAGACTTCTTCTTGCGCGCCAGAATCTCTCCGTGATCCTGCTCGTTACAGACGAGATGATAGTAGTCGCCGTGAGCCGAGACGATACGGCCAATCCCTGGCTCGACTTCCTCCCTCCACCCGAACTGTTCGATGCGCGTCATTTATTCGTGGTTCGTGGCTCGTGATTCGCGGTTCGCGACATGTCTTCTACTATGATCTTCTTGGCGAGCATAAGTGCGCGACCGCGATGCGAAATTGCGTTCTTCTCTTCAGGAAGAAGTTCTGCGAAGGTCTTCGTATGACCATCTGGCATGAACAGCGGATCATAACCGAATCCGCCGGCTCCGGCGAGAGCGGTTAGGATTGTCCCGGGACAATGCCCCTCAACCGTCTTCTCCGTTCCGTCCGGCGCAATCAACGCGACCGCGCAGGTGAACTGAGCGCGCCTGTCGGAGATGCCTTCCATGTTCTTCAGGAGCAGCGCATTGTTCTTCGGCGTGTTGCCGTCCTCGCCCGCGTAACGCGCGCTCCGTACTCCCGGCTCGCCGCCGAGTGCGAACACCTCGAGTCCTGAATCGTCCGCGAGAATCCAAGCTCCCGGATGCTTCGGCTTAAGTGCCCTCGCCTTGAGCATCGCATTGCCGATGAAGGTAGATTCCGTCTCCTCTGCGGCGGAGTCTTCCGCGGCGATCTCCCAGCCAGGAAGCATCTGCGAGATCTCCCTGACCTTGTTCTGATTGTGCGTGGCGACAATTAGTTTCATACGATAATATTATATCAAAGCGAATATACCGCCGATGCGGAAGCTAGATGCGGGATTGCGCCGGACTTCGTGACGTGCGCCGTAACGGAGCGAACGCGCGGATCGCGCTTACACACCACCGCGACGAGATACGCGGCGCGCTCTATCATCCGGCATTTCGCCGCGATAAGTTCCGCTCGGATCGTTTCGGTGAGCTCGGCGTAATCGACAGTATCTTCAAGCGCATCAGTTTCCGCGGCATCATCCGGAATATCCATCCCGACATCAATGCGCAACCGTTGCAGACGATCACGTTCATCTTCACGTTCGCCGATAACACATTCTACTTCAATTCCGTTCAATTCGAGCTGCATTACTATCTCCGTTCTTCGATTTGTGTTCTGCGGTTCAACGGCGGACGCCATCAACTACCGCAGACGCGAGGACGAGTCCGAACGCCGCCGTCACCGGCATCATCGAACCGAGCGAGGCTATGGGTGCCGGCGTTTCAGACGAGACCGCGCAAAGAAAATCGATTTTCGGAAGCGGAGTCGGCGATCTTTTCGCAAGCTCCTTGATCCGCTGACGTAGCGCTCGCGCGAGCGCATCTCCTTCGACTTTTGAAAACCGTTTGAGCTCAACCTTCGTCGGATCAAGTCGTTTCGCGGCGCCGAGAGAACTGACGATTTCAATTCCCGCTATCTTCGCCTCCAGGATGAGCGCGAACTTGCAGTCGACGGAATCGATCGCGTCAACGATCACGTCACAGACGACCGGATGCATGCCGGGAACGAAGCGTTCGGAAACAGCGGTGATGTCCGCATCGGGATTGATTTCAAGAAGCCGAGACTTCATCGCGTCCGCCTTCTTCATTCCAATCGTCTTCGCTGTGGCGCAGCACTGGCGGTTGAGATTGGACGGTTGCACGATATCATCGTCGATGATCGTGAGCTTGCCGACGCCGCTACGGACGAGCGCCTCGCAGCACCATCCACCAACCCCTCCGAGACCGTACACCGCAACATGTAGCTGCTTAAGACGGTTCATCCATTCTTTGCCAAGCAAGGTCTCGGTGCGTTCGGTATTCATCAGGTGGCGTAAGGATTTAGAAACGTCTCTTCAAAATCGTAACCGCCGATAAAACTCGACTTCTCGTCATCGGGATCACGCTGAACGCGCCCTGAATCGGCGAGGTTGAACATCATCTCGCCGAGGTCTTCGCAACACGAAAGCCCCCACTCGGTGAGGACACGATAGGTCATCGGACCGAACTGGTCGAGCGCGGTTTCCTTGAACTCGTCCATTATCGCATACGCGTCCATATGCTTGTCGTGTTCTGGTCCGCTCAGCGCGTGGATCACGTCCAGCAGTAGCGTGTAGGCTCGTGGATTATATCGGTGATCGCGCGCAAGGATATCCTCGAATTCGTCGCCACCATAGTTGAGCTCTTCGATCATTGGGAACAGAGATTAGAAAATAGAGATTAGTTCGACTGTGGAATTCATCAAGCCAATTCCTTCGAGCGCTTCGCGGCGGCGGCGAGGGTCTGGGCGACCTGTTTCTTGAAGCCGGGTTTCGAAAGGAACTTCATGCCCGCGGCGGTCGTACCGCCCTTGGTGCAGACGCCGTCGATGAAGGGACGGAGCTCCATGCCGCTCTCGCGCAGGAACTTCGCGGTGCCGAACATCGTCTGTTCGGCGAGCAACCGAGCGACGGCGGGTTTGAGTCCGAGCGCGACGCCGCCTTCCATCATCGCCTCTTCCATATACGCGAAGTACGCGGGACCCGATCCCGAAAGCGCGGTGACCGCGTCGAAATCCTTTTCCTTCAGGACGACCGTCGCACCGGCGCCGCCGAGGATCTTCTCGACTTCAGGATGGTGCGCGGTGATCGCACACATGCCAGCCTTCGCACGAAGCGCAAGATTGGGCATCACGCGGATGATCTTCGCCTTCGATCCGAAAGCAGCCTTCAGTCTCGCAACCGTCTTACCTGCGACGATAGAAACCAGGACCTGCCCCTTTTTAAGCAGAGGCTTCACTTCCGCCGCAACCGTGTCGACATCCTGCGGACGCACAGCGAGAAAGATGAGATCACATTTCTTCGTGACCTCCTTCACATCCGCGACGACTTTAACGCCGTACTTGGACTTCAATTCCTTCGCGCGCGCCTCAACCTTCTCGGCCATGATGACGCAACGCTTGTGCTCGATTGCAGAGAGAATACCCTCCGCCATCTTGCCCGCACCGAAAAATCCAATTTTCATGCGGCTTATTATATCATATTTTCACCAGCGTACTTCGCTGCGGTCGTCATCACCAACGGACTTCGCCGGCGTAGATATGCTTGTCGCCGACGAGGAGCGAACCGTCGGAAGTGATGCCGCCGCAAATGCCGCGAATCGGAGCCGCGTCGTCATCGGTCTGAAAAACGGACACTTCGCGGCCTTTAAGGAAATCGATTCCGTCGATCTCGGGACAGATCGCGGCAAAACCGCTGCGACGCCAAGACTCGTAGATTTCACTTAGTGACGAGAGTCCTTTATCCAAAGCTTCATCGACGGTAATATCTATTCCGGACAACGCCAAGGAAGTCGCCTTGTCCTTCAACTCTTCTGGAAACGTCAGCTGACGGACATTGAGTCCGATCCCGACGACGATTTTATCTCCGTGCCGTTCACAGAGAATTCCGCAGACCTTGCGCGAGTTGAGATAGACGTCGTTAGGCCACTTGAGATGCAAGGTTAAGGAATCAGGTCGGAATTGACTAAGTCGTTTAATTGTTTTTATTATCGCAACACCGGCGAGAAGCGGAAAGGTGGCGACTTCGGTGGGAGCGATATCGGTTACATCAAGTACCGCACTCATCAACAGATTCTGACCGCGGCAAGAATGCCATTTGTGATCTAAGCGACCTCGACCTGCAGTTTGTTCAGCGGCTACGAAAACATCGCCTGGATTACCCCGTATCGCCAACAGATTGGTCGATTCAGTACGGTCGAATCTATGAATTTTCCACCGCACTCTCTCACCTTTACTCTTAGGCGACATATGGTTTGCCACAGAACGAACAAACAGCACCGTCGTGAACTGGAGAACCACAATTTGGGCACTTACGTTCCAGTACCTCTCCGCAAAGAGCACAAAACCTTCCGCCTACAGGATCAGATAGTTTACGCTCCGGAATGATCACCGCCCTTCCGCCCATCTGAATCTTACGGTGACTTGGACAATCAGGATTGGGACAGAAGCCCGTGGCCGCTGATGTGGCAGGCTGGGGATTGAAAACCGGAGCATTAACAATGGATGACGTATCCTTGGGAATCGGGACACCAAACTTGGCGGAAAGCTTCTGAATCGCCTCATCACTCAGCTTCGTGCCATCACCACGCTCAAATGGCGAAAGGGCTGACTGCTTACAACCAATTTCAGCAGCTAGCTCCGTCTGCGAGATACCAGCTTCCCGTCGGGCAAGCGCAATCTTCTCACAAAACTCTCTCGAAAGTCCTTTCATAACAGCAGGTCAATATTGTACTCTTTATAATATCAACTTACAAGGGGTCAGTTATCAACACTATCAACATAATTATAAACAAATGAACATAGATATAAACAATGTTTACGAGTTTTTATTAACAGTTGTTTATATTTCTGTTTATAATCATCCTAATAAATGCTATAAGTCTCATTGGCATATTGCTTTGCCAATGAGACTTATAGCATCATACTCTTAAGACTTATAATAAAATCAGTATGTTCGTTTGAGTATTTCTGAAGGAAGCAGATATTCTTCGCCGTTTTTATACGAAATACCACGCCTCTGCAGTTCTTCAATCACCGGACCGGATACCAGATTAGCATTCGCCTCAAACAGTTTCTTGAGTTCTTCACGCTTCTTGGCAAGATTTCCGTTCGGCTCATTAGCGCACAGCACCGATTCGAGAATCTGTGCATGACGAAGACGTCCGTCCTTCTCGGCTGTATCGCGGGCTTCCTTAAGCGCTTCAAGCACGTGATCGCGGGTCTCCCCTTTAAAACGGTCCGGAAGCTCTGTATCCCGTTCAAGAAGTGTCACTTTGGTCGATTCTGGTACCTCAGAATTCTTCGCCAGTGTTTCACCGACTTTGGCCAACGCTATATTCTGTTGTTCAATTTTCAGTTTGAACGCTGCAATTTCACTCTGCAGATCGCTGACTTTTTTACGCAACTTTTTGATCGTCTCTTGCTGTTCAACGGAATCCCTGGCAAGTTCTTCGACCACCGCATTGGAAACCTCAAGTTGTTGCGAATCGTCGATTTCTTCCAATTTCTCTGGAGCCATCATTTCTTGGGCTAGCGAATCTATCGGCGCATCGGAGTTTTTGTTTATCTCTTCAGTTTTAGTGACATCGCTTTCAGCAGAGACCTCCTGTGAAATCTCTTGCGCTGGTTCCGTAGTATTTACGGTGGGTTTCAAAAATTCTTCGAATTTCATTCTACATTCTGTCCTTTGGTTTCACAGCCGGGATAAATGAACAGCCGGCAATCGATAGGTCCGTTAAAAAACGGAACTCGGGTTTTATAATAGAGATTCACTAGTCGGGCAAGGTCAGGATTACCGGTGATTAGCCCACCGTTATACCCGTAACACTTCTCGTTCATGAAATATCCTATGCGTTCGTATACTGGCGCAAGTTCCTCGAATGTTCCAAGGCGGATACCATATTCGGGATTGAAGAAGACCACGCCCTTAAACGAATTAACGTCAGACGTGGGAGTCGGAGGAATCGGGGTATCAGCAAAGTCGCACGCTTTAAATTCGATGTATGGTGCAACACCCGCGGCAATTGCATTAGTATGTGCGTTCTCAACCGCTTCTGGTGAAATGTCCGTCGCGATAATCTTTGGAAGTCCTTCAGTTATTTCAGCTTTCTTCGCCGCAAGAATCATTTCTTTCCAGATTTGTTCCGGCGACGCACCAGTATGTTGACGAGGCGCGATAATCGGAGCTGATTCACCCGGAATAATACGATTGTAACCTTTGACGGACTGAAATGCGAAATGTCCCTTTAGTGATCCCGGAGCGCGATTTATCGCCATCATTGCAGCTTCGATTGCAGGAGTACCAGAACCGCACATTGGTGAAATAAATGGAGTTTTCTTATCCCAACGTAATGCCATGATACAGGCAGCAGCTAACGTTTCCTGCATCGGAGCTGATCCAGGAATTTTACGATATCCGCGCTTTGACAGCGGTTCACCCGAAGTATCAAGATAAATTATTACTTCATCACGTTCCCAATACACAAATACCGCTGCACCTTTGTTTTCTCCGCCAGAATCCGGTCGACGCTGACATTTGTCACGCATACGATCGACAATAGCATCTTTGGTATATAACGACGGTAGGCGAGTATCGCGAATAGTGTAATTATGAACAATCGAGGAAACAGAAAAATACCCATCTGCTTCAAGCAGATTTTCCCAATCGATTGAATTGGCCGCTTGATAAAGATCTTTAATATTACGACATTCTGTACGAAGTAACGGTACAAGTACACGATGTGCGGTTCGTAACTGAAGATTGAGTTTCATTATATCTCTCATATCTCCACGAACCACGACCGTATTTTCTGTTACTTCGATCGGATGATATCCAAGTTGTAAAACTTCTATTTCCGTCCATCGCGATAGTTCTTTCGCGCAGGAAATTATAATTGGATAATCCTTATTAAGCCACAAATTCATTGTCTACCCTTTAACTTTCAATACACCTTTAATTCTCAACTGAATATTTACTTCAGTTGATACGCAATGGCATAAGTACGTAAAGAAAAGGAATAGAGCATTTAATCATCGCCGGTGAATGACCGTTATTCAATTTGAATATAATTACATCCTCATCTATTGCCTTAAGAGGATCCATTACATATGTAGGATTAAACATTATTTCAATTTTCTCTCCTGCATATTTAATTGGTACTACATCTTTTGCTTCACCTATTTCAGATGCAGCGGAGGTCACAATTAATTTATTGTTTTCAAATGTAAGCTTAGTTGAATGAGCTTCATCCATTGTCATCACCGATGCACGATCAAGAGCATCCAACAGTAATTGTCTATCTATTTCTATAGTCTCAGCAGTATCTTTTGGAATAACTTGTCTGTAGTTTGGATAAGCGTCATCCATCAGTTTCGAATATATGATTACATTATTAAGCTCAAAGCAAATCTTATTTTTTTGAACCACTACCTTCATATTGTCATCACCAGACAATGAACGCAGGAGTTCTTGTACTGCCTTTGAAGGAAGTACAATATCCTTTTCCGCATTAATTGGAAATTCCACTTCATTCTCAACCATGGCGAGGCGTCTTCCATCCGTCGCGACCATCGTCAATTTTCCTTCCTTAAAACTCATAAGCACACCCTTAAGTGTTCTACGAGTATCATCCTGAGAAGCTGCATATGCCGTCTTTCGAAGCATTTCCTTCATTACAGTGCTGGAAATAGTATACTCACTGTAATCTTCATCTGTATTCATCCGAGGAAATTCGGCTTCTGGTTTTCCATTCAATGTGGTCCGTGAACTTCCAGCCTTGATTGTAGCCTTATCCTTAGCATCTATATCTACTTCTATTTCTCCTTCCGGAGCTTTAAGTATTGTATTGAATAGTAATTTTACAGGTAGCGTACTGAGTCCGCTCTCTATTACAGTACATTCTACTCTGCTCTTAATCGAAATATCAAGGTCTGTAGTGGTAAGTGTAAGTTCTTTTCCTATAGCTTCAATCAATACGTTTTGAAGGATAGGCAAAGACCCCTTTCCGGCCACTATATTCTGAACACTCTTAAGACCTTCAATAAACGTGCTTCTCACAATCTTGAATTTCATGATGCATCCTTTTTAATTATGAAGTTTGATGGTATTATATCAAATAATATTTAGTGTATTTTAAAATTAATATTAATAGGAATGTTCACAGTGTTGATAAATCATT
>CALYRV010000016.1 GCA_945483525.1 uncultured Verrucomicrobiota bacterium | reverse complement strand
GGGGTGCCGCAGAATAGTGAGAGGATATATATCGTATGCTTTCGAAAAGATATAGATTCGAATTTATTTGAGTTCCCGAGTCCGACTGGAGAAAAAGTTTCGCTTAAGGATATTCGTGAGGAAACGGCAGTACCAGCAAAATATTATCTAAGTGAAGTTTATGTTAATACGTTAAAACGCCATAAGGCCAGACATGCAGCGAAAGGGAATGGGTTCGGATATGAGATTCGGGATTGGAACGGAGTTTCAGGGGCAATTGTATGCGGCGGCATGGGGCGAGAACGTAATCTTGTTATAGATAAGAGACAAAGAAATCTTAAGCCAACTACACATATTCACGGTGAAATCAATAAGGAAGGTATTAGGAAAATGACACCAAGGGAATGGGCGAGGCTACAAGGTTTTCCTGATTCGTTTAAACTTGAACTTGCGGATGTTCATCTTTACAAACAGTTTGGCAATAGCGTGACGGTAAATGTCATCGAGGCGATTGCCAGAAGGATAATGCGAGTTCTTGATAGCTAGGCCTGACTAGATACACATTATGCGTGCGAGTGGAAATATCGGAGAATGGAGTGAGCCGTACGTCTTTTTGCGTTTGGCTGCAGACGGATACATTCCAAATGCCGATAAAGATATGCATCCGTCTATGACGGAAAAGTTGTACATTCGCGAGGTCGCAAGAGATGATGTTTGGGTTAAAGTCGACAATCCTTTGTCTTTCATAAGAATGGCGGCATATCCGCATGGGGGTGTGGCAAGGACTTGCTCGGTCAGCGAGATTAGCGCGAGGGCCGATCGTCTACTGAGCATTATCAAAAACGCGACTGGAAAAATTTCAGATGGAGAGTTCGGATCGTTCCTTGACAGTTTAGGGTTTAGACAGCTGAAGAACCCTGTGTCAAGAGAAACTCGGGCTCAGAAGAAGGATATCGTGTTGAAGATAGAGGATTCAAGATTTGGATATCCATCACTCGGTTTTAGTGTCAAGTCTCATCTTGGTGGCGCTCCAACATTATTAAACGCGTCTGAAGCAACTAATATTGTTTATAAGGTTGAAGGCCTTAATAACGAAGATGTGTGGCGCATCAATTCGATTGATACAAGAACGAAAATACAAGATCGATGTGCAGAAATCAAGCGTCTTGGCGGAGTAGTGAGTTTCGATAGGTTTTCAAGTGGGAGATTTGAAGAGAACCTTTCTATCATCGATGGGGATATGCCGCAAATAATAGCGGAGATAGTCTTGCGTCATTATCTGGAAAATGAGTATAGTGTTGACAATCTGCTTTCTTATGTTAGCGCATTGCCGAGATTTTCAAGACGGCAAATAGATTTTTGCAAATTAAAATACAAGCGTTTTTTGCGAGCTTGTGCATTGGGACTGAAACCATCTGATGAGTGGCACGATACAGATGATGCGACTGGAGGGTATATTACGGTTTTGTCGGACGGCGGGATGATGGTGTTTTACATTTATGACAGGGCGTTGTTTGATGAGTATCTGTTCAAGAATACAAAGTTTGAAAGGGCGTCAACTACAAGGCATGGTTATATGTCACTTTACACTCTTGATGGGAAGGTGTATGTGAAGCTAAATCTTCAGATACGGTTCATTAATTGAAAAGGGTGTTCGAAAGTGATGAGATCTCGGCTTTGCGTATTCTTCCGTATGTGTGTATGTGAGGTGGGGCGAGGCGCCCCATAATCCAATGGATGCACCTGCTGCTGTACACCTACACCTTTCACCGACACCTAATCTTGCCGGTCGCGGACGGCGGAAGTCGTCTTGGGCACGTGATGATTGATCCTCAAAACGGTATGAACGGCTTTACGGCATGGTCAGTGATCGATCATCACGAGAGCGAAGAATCAGGAGTTCGCTCGTTGACCGAGTCGACTTCCGTCAATCCACGACTATGCGACAGACATAATCACTTATTAATCGTTTCGGGAACGCGATTTGGTAAGCCGCATAGACGTGGCAAGGATGTCAAATTCGTTCCGCGTCGATTTTCTCGTGAGGCGGCGATTTTGATATAATTAACGATATGAATAAATATATGATCTCAGCGGTGGCCGGAACGGTGTCGCTTGCGGCCGTGGCGTATCCAAATAAGTATGTGGCCGACGTGTCGACGCCGGAGAAGAAGGCGGAGTTTGCGAGGCAGGCGTGGTTCGCACATGACTGCGATAACGTTCCGCTGTGGCCTGAAGGCAAGGTGCCGCTCAGGATTCACGACGAGAAGACCAGGCTCAAGGATGACGAGCTCGGGCAGGCGAATGTTATTCTCACCAACGTGAACGATCCGTTCTACCGCTTCTATCCGGCGAAGGGCGAAGGTGTAAAGCCCTGTGTGGTGATCTGTCCCGGCGGCGGATATTATCAGATCGGCATGAACAAGGAAGGCACCGAGATCCAGGAGTGGCTCAACACGATCGGCTTCTCCTGTGCCATTCTCGCATACCGGTGCGGCGACATCGATCAGCGGGACGGCGCGCTCTGCGATGCGCAGCGCATGATCCGCCTTCTGCGTAAGGACGCGAAGAAGCTGAACATCGATCCTGACCGCATCGGCATCATCGGATTCTCCGCGGGCGCGAATCTCACGATCCGTACTGCCACGAACTGGAAGAAGCCGATGTACGAGAAGGTCGATGACGCGGATGATTTCAGCTGCCGTCCCGACTTCCAGCTTCCAATCTATCCGTGGGATATTCGCGTGCGCACCAAGACCGAAGTGAATGGTTGGCCGTCCAAGTGGAGCAGCGAATACAATCAGGCGGTTTATCCCGTCGACAAGGATACGCCTCCCGCGTTCATCGTTCAGACGCTGGACGATTTCTGCGAGCCGCAGACTGCGACGACTTATGATTTCGTCCTCAAGCGCGCGGGCGTGGATTCGACGTTGAAACTCTATCCGAAGGGCGGACACGGCTACGGACTCCGTCAGCTCGGCAACCCCTGCGACCTCTGGCCCTACGAAGCGACTTCTTGGCTCGCCCGCTTCGCGAATTCATATTAGTTGTAGTGGAAAGTGGTAGTGGTACAAAGGAGAATAAAATCTTAATATCCACTGTACCACTACCACTATGAACTACCACTAATATCTACCACTACCACTACCCACTACCACTATCATTATGCTTCTCATGGCCAGTATCGTTTACTGCATCGTTGGATGTAACACGGGCGCACCCGACAGACAGACGCTGCATGTCCTGGAGTGCGATACCGAGACCGGCGCGGCGAAGATCGTGCAGACGGTCATGGACATTCAGGGTACCACCTATTTCCAGATCGACCGCGAACGCCGGAACCTCTACACCGCGATCTCGGAGAACGGCAAGGGCGTGATCGTGAAGTTCGCGCTCGACGGACACCGCATCGGCGCGATGACGAAGCTCTGCGAACTTCCGTGCGAGGCGCCGTGCCATATCGCGCTCTCGCCGGACGAAAAACTCGTGTCGTTCGCGGCGTACTGTTCGGCGACTTGCGGGACCGTTGGGATCGACGGCAAGGGACTCGTCACCTACACGTTCCCTGATGACGCGATGGGCTGCCGTAAGGACCGTCAGCAGAAGTCTTTTGCGCACCAGACGTTCTTCACCGATCCGAAAGGGACCGGTCCCGCGATGATGGGCGTCGTCGATCTCGGCTGCGACCGGATCCGCTTCTTCGAACCGGAGACGATGAAGCCGCTGCCGCAGTGCGAGATCGGATTTGACAGCGGCGACGGACCTCGTCACGCGCTCTTCGCCGACGCTGGCAACAAGCAGCTCTACGTCGTCGACGAACTCGGTAGCACGGTTTCGTCATTCGCCTTCGACGGCGTGAAGTTCGCGAAACTCGGGAAGTGGTCGATGCTTCCGTCGGACTGCACGTTGAAGCCGACGGAAACCAAGGCCGCGGCGATCAAGTTGACCGCCGACGGCAAGATCCTGATGGCGTCCAATCGCGGACATGATTCGATCGCGTTTTACGAAGTCGCTGCGGATGGCAGGCTGACCTTGAAGAACGTCGCGAAGCTCACTGGCAAGTTCCCACGGGACTTCGAACTAATGCCGGGCGAGAGGTTCATGGTCGTCGGGCATAAGATGTCCAATGAGATCCAGATCTATTCGTTCGACCGCGAGAAGTGTACGCTCACTCCTGTCGGCAAGCCGATCGAATGTTGGCGGCCCCTCTGCTTTAAGTTTATCTGAAGAGAGAAATTAGAAAATAGATCGAGTTCGACAGTGGAATTGTAAAGGTCTTATGAATAAGAAGATACTGTTTGCCGCATCTGCGGCGTTGTTCGCGTCCGTCTGTCTCGGCGGTATCCGCGCCATCACGCCGGATAATTACGGCGGGAACGAGAAGTCCTGGCAGCTGCAACGAGTCCGCCAGCTCGAGAAGGCGGTGTCCAACACCACGGCGAAGGTCGTCTTCATCGGCGATTCGATCACGCACTTCTGGGAGTCGGCAGGCAAGGAGCAGTGGAAGAAGTATTTCGCCGCGGGCGAGATGCAGGCGGTCAACCTAGGTATTTCCGCTGACCGCACCGAGCACGTGCTGTGGCGGATCGGTGAAGGCGGCGAGCTGGACGGCTACGAGGCGAAGTGCGCGGTCGTGATGATCGGCACGAACAACTCGGGACACTTCAAGCGAGAAGACGAACCGGTCGGCGACACCGTCCTCGGGGTCCGTGAGATCCTCAAGACGATCCGCGCGAAACAGCCGCAGGCGAAGATCGTCCTCTGCGCGATCTTCCCGCGCGGCAAGGACCTGACGGACCGCACCCGCGTGCGTAACGACCTCGTCAACAAGGAGATCATGAAGTTAGCGAATGGCACTGATATCTTCTGGTGCGATTTCCGCGATCAGTTCCTGACGCTGGACGGACGTCTCCCGCGTGAGATCTTTCCCGACCTCCTGCATCCCGCCGCGTTCGGTTACGAGATCTGGGCGAGCGCCGTGATTCCGTACATCCGCGCAGCCGTTCGTGACGAACCGATGCCGCCGAATCGTTATGCGCCGTTCTCTCGCGAAGAGTTCTTCGGTGTGGACTGGAATCTCGCGGTCTTTCCGGCGACGCGCATCCGCAACGAAGGTTATGGCGCGTCGGACTGGTGGCTCGACCGCTATCAAGAGAGGCGTACGCAGATTCTCAATTCCAAGGGTGAGATTGATCTCGTCTTCGCGGGCGACTCGATCACGCACTTCTGGGAGGATGCCGGCAAGGAGTCGCTCGCGGAACTTCGCAAGACCTATTCGGTTCTTGACATCGGCTATTCTGGGGATCGTACCGAACATCTTCTCTGGCGTTGTGAGAACGGCGAGCTGGACGGTTACAAGGCGAAGTGCATCATGCTGATGATCGGCACTAACAACACCTGGCATCGCAGCGACGATCCGAAGCACATTGCCGAAGGTATCCGCAGGATCCTCGACGTGATGCGCGCAAAACAGCCGCAGGCGAAGATCGTGCTGCTGCCGATCTTCCCGTTCGGTGAAGGTCCAGAGAACGCGAAGCGCGTGAACAACGAGAAGGTGAATGTGATCATCAAGGACTATGCGGACGGCAAGGACATTTTCTGGTGCGATTTCAACGCACAGTTTCTGGACGAGAAAGGCGACATGATCAAGTCCGCCAAAGACCGCTGTCACCCGACCGCCGAGGCATATCGCGACGTGTGGCTTCCGAACGTGTTGCCGCTCTTCAAGAAGTTTGTTGTGAAATAGTGGTAGTTCGTAGTGGTACAGCGGATGTTAAGATTCTTTATTTTCCTTTGTACCACTACCACTTTCCACTACCACTAATCCAAATTGCCGTAACTATGGCTGCGAACTATGAGTACTCTTATTAAGAACGGGACGATCATCGACGGCACGGGCGCACCTGCTTTCGTCGGTGATGTCTTGATTGACGGAGATAAGATCGTCGAGGTGTTTCATGGTCCGTCTGTCGCCTGTCACCTGACCCCTGACACCTTAGAGACGTTCGACGCCGCCGGCAAGATCGTCTCTCCTGGCTTCGTCGATTCGCATACTCACAGTGACGCGTATCTCGTCATCGAACCCGATGCGCCGTCCAAGCTCACGCAGGGCATCACCACTGAGATCAACGGACAATGCGGCGGTTCGATCGCGCCGCGTTACGGTTCGGCGCGGCTTTCGTCCGATTGGGCGACGCTCCTCGGCGAGAAACTCACCTGGCGTTCGCTCGCGGAATACCGCGAAGTTCTTGCCGCGGCGAAGCCGGCCGTGAACACAGTGCAATTCATCGGACACAATACGCTCCGCTCCTCGGTCGTCGGTTATGCGGGTCGGAAGGCTACGGACGACGAGCTCCGTGAGATGACTCGCCTTCTCGAGCAGTCGCTTGACGAAGGCGGCTGGGGACTGACCACAGGACTCATTTATCAGCCCGGAAAATATTCCACCCCCGAGGAAGTCGTTGCGCTTGCAAAAGTCGCGGCGAAGAAGGGCGGGTATTACGCGACGCACATGCGTAGCGAAGGCGATCGGATTCTCGAATCGATCGACGAAGTGATAGAACTCGTGAAGGCGACGGGAATCAAGGCGGAGATCTCGCATTTGAAGACGAGCGGCAAGAAGAACTGGCATAAGATCGACGCGGTGCTGGAGAAGATCGAGAAGGCGATTGCCGACGGACTCCTCCTCGGGTCCGATCGTTATCCTTATTGCGCCGCCGGAACTGATCTCGATATCGTGCTTTCTGATTGGGCGCAGGAAGGTGGGGTTCCAGCGGAAGTTCAGAGAGTGCAGTGTGCAGAGTGCAGGGCGAAGATTATCGATGAGATCAACGCGTGCGATCGTGATTGGTCCACGGTGATGATCGGCGGCACCTGGCATCCCGACAACAAGCAGTTCTCCGGCCGCTACGTTTCTGAGATTTTATCTACCACAACTCTTCACTCTTCACTCTTACCTCTTCACTCTCTTACTCCCGGCGAACTGATCGTCTCGATTCTCGAGAAGGACGGCTTCAAGACCGGCGGTTTCTTTTTCGGGATGAGCGAGGAGAATCTGGCGAAGATCTATTCGCGTCCGTGGATCGTGCCTGGCAGCGACGCTTCTTTGCGCGCACCGTGGGGTCCGCTCGGTGCTGACTATCCGCATCCGCGTGCCTATGCGACGATGCCGGAGTTTTACCGCCGCGTGCGCGAACTCGGATTCTCCCGTGAGGAGACGATTGCGCGGATGACCTCGGTTCCGTGCGATCGCTTCGGCATTAAGAACCGCGGCAGAATCGCCGCGGGAGCGTTTGCGGATATCGTCGTCTGGGATGAAAAGGAATTCAAGGCGAAGTCGACCTTCGATGATCCGCACCAGTTCACCGGCGGCATCGATCTCGTGATGGTCAACGGCTCCATCCCCTATCGTGCCGGCAGTTTCACCGGCGATCGCGCGGGAAGACTTTTGGAAAGATAATCCGCAAAGTTTTGCGGCTTTGTAAACTCATCGTTGACTGTCGCACAGGCGACAATCAAATTTGCTATAATAGTCTAAGCTACGTAACAGCGCTTTAAGCAGAAATCGCCAATTTCAGATAGAAAGCGTATTACGAGGGCATGCAACGCGACCATTCGCGTGGCGTGTCTTTATCGTCGTGTTTTCTATCGGGCGTTTGGCGATGCCTTGCTTAAGACATGATGATGAAGGCACGTCACCTTTTTTCTGCGCCTTCGGGAAAGGTGAAGTTGTCGCGTGAGAAATTTCGCGCGGCAGGTTGTATGTCGCAGAAGAAACGCTGCAATGATGATATACCCGCCCGTATGGCCGAGGTTCCGCTGTTTGCGAATCTTCCCGAATCCGTGCGTCAGGACCTGGCTTTGAAATTAAATGTCCGAATCCGCGCCTACGCGAAAGGTGAGATGATTGTCAACGAGTGTGATCTCGCCGCGGATGTACTGGTAGTTTTGAAGGGCCGCATTTCCGTTTACGAGTGCGGGGTGACGACGGACCGTCGTCATCTCGTTTATAATCTTCGTCCAAGTGATACCTACGGTGCGACCTTTCCGGTTTTGAATCTCAAGTCGAATCCCGGTATGGTGACGGCGAGTTGTCCGTCGGAGGTTTTGCTCTGTAGTGTGTCCGCGATTCGCGGTCTGATCGCCAAGGGTACGCATCCGGCATTGATCGCCAACCTATACGCCGCCGCCGCGCGACAGGGATATGCGGCCTGGCGTAAGGTCGCATTGTTGAGTTGTTATGAAATCGCCGACCGCATTCGTCTCTATCGGCGTCAACTCCGCGAAGACGGCTTATCCGATTCGTCTCTCCCTACGCCTGCCGAACTCGCGGAATACCTCGGCGTCAACCGCACAGCCCTCTACCGTGTGCTTGGCAAAGATCAGCATTAATGCTTTGTCGCATCTGCGACAACAATAAAGTATTTGAAGTGTTAAAATGTAATAAGAATGCAAGCGCTAGTCTTTATTTCCGTGTCGGAGGTTGCATGCAACGTGATGCGGAAAAGACGTCTGGCCTTGAACTTGAACGAGTCGTCAGTCAGCCCAGCGATTCGGAAGAGTAACAGCAATACTTGGGCGCGAAAAGGAACTGAACACAATGAATAAGCTGATGATGGTTGGCGCTGCGATTGGCGCGGCGATGTTGGCGGCAGGATGCGCGTCTACTGGCGGCAATCCGGTTGTTGCATGGCAGAAGGATCGCTTTATGCATGAACAGATCGATGCATCAAAGAAAAACAATGCGAGCGGGAAAGTTGAGTTGAAGGACGTGAGCTATGTTTCATGTCAGGAAGAGAAATTTAAGTTTCTCGGCGCTCCTTTTACCGCGTTGGGGCCGGTAGTTGGTGCGTTGTACATGCCAGTTGTTAACGGCGTTGATGAAAAAGCAATTATGGAATCCGGCCGCGAGAAGATGATTGAGATGAATCGTCTGACGAAGCGGGAGGAGAACCCTATGACGAAGGAGCAGGTTTTCGAGGAGTGGGCTAAGAGTGATAAGCCCGATGCGAAGCCGAGCAAGGACGTATATGAGGAATATGCGAAGTACTGTGCAAATGTAAACAATGATGAAGCACTTAAGTTGGTGAATGATATCATTTCGCGTCAGATACCCGAAGCGTCTCAGAAAATTGCGGATGAGTTGACGAAGGCGTTGCAGGCGCTTCAGAACAATCCGCCGACTGATGCCAGCAAGATGGAAGTCCTTGGAGCTTTGAGTAAGGCTAAGGATGACGCTGCTGCGCTTGGCAAGGAATTGGCGGATGCCGGTGTTGGCGCAAAGCTTTGGCTTGATATCCTTATGGATGAAAACGCCATGAAGGAGCAGATGCAGTCTGTTTCGAATATCAAGTGATATGAATTAGGATTGTTGCCTGCCGGATGAAGTGAATCCGGCAGGCGCACTTTAAAGGAATTCGGTTATGAACATTTTGAAAAGTATCCTTCCGGTTCTGGCGTTGTGCTTTGTTGTTGGATGCGCCACCGAAACGGTGTCATTGGATAATAGTGCGGAACTGAGGACGTACGATAGGAAGTCTTTGGAGAAAGATTCGGCGGATGTTCATTTGCCAAGCGGGGGAAGGTGGAAATATGATGATGAAACGGCGAAGAAGAAGACCATAGCTACTTGTATCGTCGGTTTGAAAGATTCTGGAGATGCGAAGCAGATTCCTGATTCGATTCGTGATTTTATGCAGAATGAAATGGCTGCGGTCAAGCAGTTTAATGTTGTTGCGTTGACCGGTACTGACGCAGATTTTGCCGTTGATGAGCAGGCGGATGTCGGAACACAGGTTGTTCGCGATGCGCAGCGTGGAGATGTGGTTGTTGACCTTGGCATTACGCTTCGAGCTAATTGGTCTCGCCAGGAAGCTAATGTCGGCGGCGGTTTACATCAAATCATCTACTCGTTTAACGGGAATGTGACATGCAAAGACCAAGCTACTGGGCTTGTAAATCCGGATTTGTCAAAACCGGTCGAGGGGCATGAGTCTCGTAAGGTTCATTATGACTTAACCGGCAATGTGTCTGGTGGTTTTGATCCGGACAAAAAGGGTGCAGAAGTCGAGCCGCTGCGCACGGCTGCCATGCGCGCGCTTTATCCGTATTTTAATCTTCTCGGTAACTATTATCCGGTAGCCGGAAAGATTGTTGCGACAGATCGCGTAGGCGGTGCGTTTACTCTTAATCGTGGTTCGGACGATGGTGTTGGACCGGAACAGCAGTTTGTGCTGTTTGTTGAGGAAGATGGGATAAAGACAGCTCTTGCATACGCTGAAGGCCGCCCCGAAGCTAAGAAAACAACCCTCACTTGCTATCGCTGGGCTGAAACGGATGCGGCCGAGTCGTATATTGATGAATTTCGCAATAACCCTAAGAAGTTCGTGAAGGAGTATTCTGTAGGCGCTGTAGCATTGGGTATGACAATGCCGGAGTCTTGGCAACAGATGCTGTTCGGGACCAATAAAGCGCTTCGCGACGCGATTCAGTAAGGGAAAATATGAAAAATAAGTGCGTGCACTATTTTCTTGTCGCAATTGCTTCGTTCGCCGCATTTGCGGCGAGCGGGGCGAAGCCCCATATAGATGAAGGAGTCAAGACGATGCGGGCTAATGGCAGCAAGACGATTACCGGGTCTGATGAGTCGGTCGGACTTTGGATTATGTCTTTGGGCAGTAGTCCGCTTGAAGGTCATGCCTTACGGGATGCTGAAGCGGGAGCTGAAATCGACGCCAGAAAGGCGATTGCCGGATTCTTTCAATCATCGGTTTCGGCTACGTCTGAAATGAGCGTGTCGGAAACGGACGGTGGAATATCAGGATCGTTCCAACAATGGGCACGTACGGATATCAACGAGTTGCTCAGGGGCTGTCGCATTGAGCGCACGTTTACATCAGGAGATTTTGCCTACGCGGTGGCGCTCTTGACGCAAAAGAGCATTGATGCGTCCGATCTGATGAAGAAGGCGATGGCGGGTGAGCGTTCGGGGACACTTAAGGCTTCCGCTACGGGGACTTCCAAAGAGGATGCGGTTCAAAAGGCTTGCCGTAGTGCGTTGGAACAGTTCTTCGGTTCGTCAGTGGTCGCTTCTGACGTGTCTTTTAATGACGATGTGCGTCGTCGGGCGTATGCCGATGTCCAGGGTTCCGTTTCGGCGTATCGCGTCATTGTCGAACGACCCGAGGGCGATCGGGTGTATGTGGAGATTGTCGCCGAGGTTAACAAAGACGACCTTCAGGAAAGTTTCGGTGCTGAAATGAAGTCCGTTGGAGACCCAGTGTTCTTGCTTGACTGCCAGCGCGAGGATCTCAAGATCCTCATTGCCGATTGGATGACCCAACACGGCATTAAGGTTAACGAGGGGACGAAAGGTGCTGATTACAAGATAAATATTAATCCGACTTTCTATCAGGTGACACACCCGGCCAACGGACGTAAGGGTATACAACTGTCCCTTAATCTGGATTGTTTCGATAAGGCCGGGAACAAGTTCTTCTCATTGAAGAATGATCCGCGTAAGGCGGCAGCCTTTATCAGTCATCCCGAACGGCAAATGCAGATTTGTGTCGACAAGGCTATGGCGCAGATGGAGACATCGCTTCATCAGCATGTCCAGAAGGCAGTTTCGAATATGGTTAACAACGGACGTCAGGCGAGACTTGTGTTCCGGAATGTGACGACAAAGGAGCAGACGAGATATTTGCAGCAGCTGGTTGCGGCGATTAATGATATGGGGACTGCGGGATCGGCTTCATATGCATTGCGCGAAGACGTACAGGTTGCGACTGTGCGGTTCGTCCTCAAGGGAAATCTGAACGATTTTATTGAGGATATAAAGAAATTGAACATTGGCATTCCACCGCCATTGCAGGTTTCAACGAACAAGGCGGTGTTTGAATTTTGATTCTGAAAAAAGAAAGGAAGAAAAATGAAGAAACTCGTGATTTCATTCGCTGTAGCGACTGCGTTCAGTTGCTGCGTGCTGGCTCAGGATCAGTCTGTGGCTCCAGCTGCAACTCCGCTTCAGCAGGATGCCCCTCCTGAAATGGCGGAACCGGAAATCAAGTCCTCTAATGACGCGATGTCACTTTTGGATCAGTTCCTGTCGGATAAGGGCTGGAACGAAGGTGCTATAGAAATCAAGGGGAAGAATGTCGTCATTCAGAAAGGCATTGGCACGATTGCTGCGCCGCCGAACCATCCGTCGTACATTGATTCTCGGAGGCGCGCCTTTGACAAGGCGATGTTAGACGCCAAGGCGAAAATGGCGAAGTATTTGGAGTCTGAGATATCGACAGCAGTAGAGCGGAGTTATGAAGAAGGATCGAGTTCGCACGCACCGACCCCGCAGGAGGAGGTTGCGGCGGCGATAGCGGCGATGCCGGACGATAGCATTTGCGGCAAGGTCGTTCGCCTTGCGCATGCTAAACTTGATAACATGATGAAGAGTGAAGGGGTTGATTTTGAAGCCGAGAAAGCAGCAGGCGGCGAACGTCTGAAGGCGGCACTGGAAAAGATGAACAAGCTGTGCGGGGCAGAATCGTTCAAGAAGACGATTACGGCATCGGCGGTTTGCGCTGTTTCTGGCATGCAGGCCTATTATGTTGTCGAGGCACAGGAGGCCGGGAAGCAGGGAGAAATCGGTGTGATCGCGATGTGGAGTCCCGCACTCGGACAGATGGCCGACTCGATTGTGACCGGCAGGCCAGTTCCGGTGAAGTCGGCTAAGCGACCCATTCGCGAACAGCTTCCTACGAAGAACAATATTTTGCTTTCGACGTTTGGCGTCCAGCAGATGATTGACGAGAAGGGCAATCTGGTTCTCGTGGCATTCGCGCAGTCGGGTGCGAAGTCAAAGAGCAAGATGGCTTCAAATGCAGCTTATTCGCAGGCTGCGCTTCAGGCGCAGGCGTTGATTCGTCAGTTCGCCGGAGAAACTGTTTCAATGAGTGAAATGTCGGACGAGGCGGAGCAGTCTCTTGATTACGGTGAGGATTTACCGGACTATTCTGATTCCAGTAAGTATGAACTGTTCCAGAAATCGGTAGCTGCTAAGATGAAGATTAATGGTATTTCGACTCTTAAGAACTGGAATGCGGTTCATCCGATCACCGGTGCGACTGTTTATGGTGCAATTTGCTCGTGGAGCCCTGCGGGTGCGGCTCAGGCGCGTAAGATTAAACAGCAGGTTGAGGCTACCGCTAAAGATGGGGCCGCTGGTCGTAGGACGGTTCCTTCTGAAAGCCCTGCCATGACTACTGCAGTGTCTGCGCCTTCTGCAGTCCCGTCGGCTTCGTCGCGTATTGGAACTGGTGCCGAAGGCGATGATGATGCGTTTTAATCTGATGGCTACCGTGATGGCCATTGGTTCCGCAGCATTTGCTGCGGAACCAATGGCGGTATTTTCCGGGCATCAGGAAGAGATTCTTTCTTGTCGGATTTTCGAGTCGGATGGCTGTTGTTTCGGTGTGGGCGAGATTGATGTCGTCGGAAAATCAAAGCTGGCTGAGGAAGTGGCTCGTAAGAAGGCGGAATTGTCCGCGCAATCTGATTTGCTGGCTAATCAGGTCCTGAAGAGCGTGAAATGGCCGGAGTCCTGGTCGCAGGAGAAGGTGGCTGAGGCAAGGGCTTTCGCGAAAACGCACATGAATTATTCGGCGCATGGGACGGTGCGTGGACTTCAGACATTATATTCGGTAATTAAGGACGGTAAGTGTATATCAGTTGTTGTAGTACCTGATTCAGGCGTGAATATCTCGCGTAATGCCGATTTCGCCTCGATTAAGAAAATGATGGATGACTACGAGGCGGAGCAGATGCGGTTGTCGGTTGCGACAAACGCTCCTCCTGTTGGTGTGAATGCTTCTTTGTCAGTAAATACTAACCAATGTCCGATTGGTTCCGTTAAGTGTTCGACCCCGATTGATCTTGGGGAAGGCAAGACGATATTGATGGATAATTCAGACAAGGACGATTTGCTGTTTTGATGAATTGGACGTCGCGTGATCGTTAGGTTCATTTGGAATAATAATGATTTTATTTGGTGGCGTGAAAACATGATGAAGCGGAAAGGATTCCGCATCCACAGCTGAGGTGGCGATGCCGGTAGCTGTCTTACGGACTCACGCCGACTGCGTCTTTGTTCGTCCTGGCGTTGATTGGGTGTTTTAGTTTGCGTACAGTGCTTTTGTAATTCTTGGGGTGTCCCGCGGCGTGGCGAAATTGTGATTTAAGATAGCCACAAGAAGGAAGTCTATGCCGATGATAGTTCCGGCGTGGGAAATGATAGCTATGTAAAATTGGCGGAAGCAGAGGCAGATGTGGCCGCAGGAGTGTTGAAGTTCGGATGGCGCGATTGCGCATGTGTTGCGGTTCTTTAAGGTAACTGTCGAGCTACCGTGATAGCCCGACTTCTGCACGGATGCTGTTGTGGTGTTGTCGGTTGTGGTGACCGAGACGACATCCGTCTATCCGTGACAAATCGTTAATGGTTCGGTTTAGAAACTCGATCTACCGTGACCACTTGATTCAGACCGGGGGTTATGGTAAAATACGCACATCCAAAATAAATAGATAGTAATCGTGGGATGATTATTATCACTATGAAAGGGATTTATGTCGATTGCCGAATGGATTGAGACCAGTGAGATGAAAGGAATGCGCTATTTCACATTTCGTGAAGTATGTGAGCAGTTTTCCCTTTTGTCGCGGCAGGTTGTTAAGAATAATCTGTTTCGGATGCGAAGAGAGCGGCGGATCTATTCGCCGTATCGGGAGTTTTATGTCATCCTGCCGACTAAGTATCGTCTTCGTGGATGCGTGCCGCCGATGTTCTATATGTCCGAACTGATGAAGGCGTTGGGGAGAAAGCACTACTTTAGTTTGCTGAGCGCTGGAGTTCTTTGGGGTGCTGCGCATCAGCGTCCACAGGTTGATTTTGTCTCCATAGAAGGGCCGGGACTGTTTACTGCCAATAGAGTGAAGCGAGATGTCGAATGGATTGTCAGAACTTCCGTGCCGGAGAAGTTTATCGTCAGTCGGCCGGGAGAAGACGGCGATGTTTGTTATTCGAATGCGGAATTGACCGCCGTCGAACTCGTTCAATATGAGCAAAAATGTGGCGGGCTCTCTCAGGTTGCAACGGTGCTACGGGAACTTCTTGAACATACGGACTTCGCGCTGGCTTCCGATGGTGTGTTTCAGGTTTGCAAGGACTCTGCCGTTCAGCGGCTTGGGTATATAGTGGAACGCGTGTTGGGGGATGAGCGGCAAGGCGAGATTATCTACCATGAATGGGTGAGATGCTGCCACGCTCCTCATTTCATCAGGTTGAGTACGCGTTCAAAAGATGCCGTTATGCATCGAGATGAGCGTTGGAAAGTTGATGTTAATATCACGATAGAGGAGGATGATCAATGATTAAGGATCGGTTTATTCTTGAATGGGCTAAACAGTTTCCCTGGCGCCGAAGCGAGCAGGTCGAGCAGGATCTGCTGATTTCGCGCGCGGTGGTGGCGATCTATTCCGATCCGTTTCTTGCCGAGCGTCTTGCCTGGCGCGGTGGAACTGCGCTCTACAAGCTGTATCTCAAGCCGCAACCGCGTTACAGCGAAGACATCGATCTCGTGCTGATCCGTCCCGAGCCGATGGGGCCGATCCTCGACCATATGCGCGAGGTGCTGTCCTTCGTTCCCGACATGCAGGCGAAAGGCAAGCGATATAATCACGTTCTCAAGTTGCGTTTTGCCTCGGAAGCGGGCGCGATTCCCTGTCGCGTCAAGGTCGAGGTCAATTGTAATGAGCATTTCACCGAACTCGGATTCGCGAAGGTGCCGTTCAAGGTCGAGAACAGCTGGTTCACGGGTGCGTGCGAGGTGACGGCATATCGGTTCGAGGAAATGCTCGGCACGAAATTCAATGCAGTATTCGGACGAAAGAAGACGCGTGATCTCTTCGACATGGACTACGTCTTCAAAAATTCGTCACCGGATGTCGAAACTGTTCTTCGTTGTTGGCGACGCTACAAGAAGGAACTTGGGGAGGAGCTTCCGAGCTGGCGGGAATTCGTATTGAATGTCGAGGCGAAGCTCAGAGATGACGAGTATCGGCATGGTATGGACGCCTTGTTGCGTCCGGAGGTTTCGTTCGATCCCGACTCCGCCTGGCGGCTTATGCGTGAGCGTATTGTCGACAGGCTGATGACGGCTGATGATGCAATCTGCCGACAACACGCTTGACATATTAAGCGGCATGATATAGACTGCGTGTCGGTAAGGAGGATACTATGAAAAATCTGGCGAAGTATATTGATCATACGTTTCTGAAGGCGGCGGGGGATGAGGACGCGGTGAAGAAGCTCTGCCGCGAGGCGAAGAAGTTCGGCTTCGCGTCCGTCTGCGTGAACCCCGCGGAAGTGGCGCTTGCGGCGAAGCTCCTGAAGAAGTGCGAGACCAAGGTCTGCACGGTGATCGGGTTTCCGCTCGGGGCGAATACGACGGACGTCAAGACCTACGAGGCGGTCGATGCGATCGGGAACGGCGCGGAGGAACTCGACTTCGTCGTGAACGTGCGGCTGCTCAAGTACGATCCCGAGGAATGTCTTTCGGAACTTTATACGCTCGCGTCGGTCTGCAAGGGCGTGAAGAGCGATGTCGTCTTGAAGCTCATCCTCGAATGTTGCTATCTGACGGACGCCGAAAAGCGGCTCGGCTGTCGGCTCGCGAAGAAGGCGGGATTCGATTTCGTGAAGACCTCGACCGGATTCGGTACGGGCGGTGCGACGGTACATGACGTGAAGCTGATGCGCAAGACGGTAGGTCCGAAGATGGGCGTGAAGGCCGCCGGCGGAATCCGTTCGCGCGAAGACGCCGAGGCGATGCTCGCCGCCGGTGCGACCCGTCTCGGTTGTTCCTGCGGCGTGAAGCTGGTATCTTGATGATTGTCAGGCTGTTCGCTGAAATATTATCGGTTTATCCGGACATTGCTATAAGTCTCATTGGTCCACTTTTCTGTACCAATGAGACTTATAGCATTTTCGGGTCAGATTGACATCGCGTTCGTGGTTTTGGTAAACTACGCATAGATAATAACAAAATAAGTTAATAACCGTGGAACATTTACCAATATCGTGGCTGAAGACGCTTGGTAGCGCTCCTTTTACGGAGGATGCGCTCAAGGAGCGGTGCGGAGATTACAAGTCCCTGCCGATGAAGCTTTCGAGAATGGTAAAGGCGGGTGATATCATTCGTCTCAAGCGCGGGCTTTATTGTGTAGCTGCGAAGCACCTGCGAGACGGAAGTTATCTGCAGTTCGGGGTTATCGCCAACAGGCTTTACGGTCCGTCTTATGTTTCGTTCGAGACTGCTCTGGCGCATTACGGACTGATTCCCGAGCGCGTATATCGTCAAATGTCCGCGGTCGTCAAGCGCTCGAAGCTCTTCCGTACACCGCTTGCCGAATTCGCGTATCGGCAGATTCCCGAATCGCTGTTCCCGTTGGGAGTCAGGATCATTGAATCACCAAGCGGAAATTATCTGATGGCTAATCCGACGAAGGCGCTTTGCGATACCTTACTGATAAAACGCGATCTCAGGGTTACATCGCCGAAGACTCTGAGGGATTTCCTCGAAACGGACATGAGGTTCGATTTCGATGAATTCGGCGAACCGGACTTTGAGACGTTGCACGGATTTGCAACGTGCGGAATGAAGTCCGGACTGTTCAACGCGTTAGAAAGGATTTTCAAATGACATTATTCGATTCAATGGTCGCGGCTTTCCGTCCCGAGGACGAGTCCGCCAACCGCAATGCGGTTCACGAAGTGATGCAGCAGATCGCGCTCGCCGGTCTTGAGCGCGGCGGCTTTTTTAAGTACGCCGCGTTCTATGGCGGTACATGTCTGCGTTTGCTGCACGGCATGCGCAGATTTTCCGAGGACATGGATTTCTCGTTGCTGAAGCCGGACCTCAACTTCGACTTCGAGGCGTTCTTCCCTGCGATCGTCGAGGAGTTCAAGCTCGCGGGCAAGGATGTCGAAATCAAAATGAAGCATAAGGGTCAGCCCTCGGCGATCGAGAGCGCCTTTCTTAAGGAGACCTCCGATGTCTTCGATATCGGCTTCACGACCGAGAGGCGGTTGAAGGTGAAGATCGAAGTCGACATCGATCCGCCGCCGAAGTTCACGACGGAAGTCAAGTCATTGACGATGCCTCGCAGTTGCCTGGTGCGGGCGTATGATCTGCCGGGATTGTTCGCGGGTAAGGTGTCCGCGGCATTGTTCCGGAAGTGGAAGCATCGGGTGAAGGGGCGTGACTGGTATGATCTGCTCTGGTACATTTCGCACAATGTCGAACTTGATCTCGGACATCTGATTGAGCGCGCGAAGGAGAGCGGTCCGGAAGTCGATGTATCCAGCCGCGAGGCGTTGATCGCCGCATTCGACGAGAGGATCAATTCTATTGATTTCGACAACGCGAAGGAAGACGTCATCCGATATCTGTACGATTCGTACGAAGTGAACGCCTGGAGCAAGGAGCTCTTTCACGAGGCGGTCCGCAAGATCCGCATCAAGGGAGAGGGGAAGTGAAACGGATTACGTTATTCGCCGGACATTACGGCAGCGGCAAGACGAACATTGCGCTCAACTACGCGCGCCATCTGAAGAAGGCGGCGGGGACAAAGGTCGCGATCGCGGACCTCGATATCGTCAATCCGTATTTCCGTACCAAGGATTCGAAAGACGCGCTCGCGGCGGACGGCATCGAGCTCGTCGTCTCCGACTTCGCGAATTCCAACGTCGACTTCCCCGCGCTTCCGAAGGAAATCTACTCTCTTGTCGCCCCTGAATCCGATTCTGCGAATCACGAACCACGAGCCACGAATCACGATTCTTACGTAGTCATCGACGTCGGCGGTGATGACCGCGGAGCACTCGCGCTCGGACGTTACGTCGACGATATCCGTGCGTCCAACGATTACGAGATGCTCGGCGTGATCAACTTCTCGCGTCCCCTGACCAGGACGCCGGAGGATGCGGTTGAGGTGCTGCGCGAGATCGAGTACGCGTGCAAGCTGCCGTTCACCGGACTCGTCAACAACACGAACCTCGGACAGGAATCTACTGCGGAAAACGTGCTTGAATCGATGGCGCTCGCGAAACGCACCGCTGAGCTCATGAACATTCCGCTTCGCTTCACATGTGCGCCGCGTTCGCTCGAGTCGGCGCTCCGTGGCAAGGTTGAAGAACTCTTCGTGCTGGATATCCAGAAGCTCTACTATCAGCTGGAGAAATAGTGGTAGTGGGAAGTGGTAGTGGTAGATGGGAGAAGTGGTAGTGGAAAGTTGTAGTGGTACAAAGGAAGATAAAGATTTAAACATCCATTGTACCACTACCACTATGAACTACAACTAAGAACTAATAAAGGCATGAACAGAATACTGTTTGAGAAATCGGAGATCACGGACGGCATCGCGACGTTCGGCGGCGAGCGCGCTGAGCATGTGATGAACGTGCTGCACGGCGAAGTCGGACAGATTCTCAAGACTGGTGAGATTGATGGCAAGATCGGCACCAGCGAGATCGTGGAGATATACGATCGGCGGAGCGGAAAGGATTCAGCATCTCTAGCTGACGGACAGATAACTGGGGATACGGAATCCCTTCCGCTTCGAATCAAGGTCCGTGTCAGTCATACCGAGAAGTCGATTGAACCGTGGATTGACATCATTCTCGCGCCGCCGCGTCCGAGGGTGATGAAGCGCTTGCTGCCTCAGCTCGCGACGATGGGCGTGGGACGGATCGTGCTGGTCGGTGCGCAGAAGGTCGAGAAGGACTTCTGGGGCGCGACCTTGCTGAAGGAGGAGAATTACCGTCCGTTGCTGATCGACGGACTCATGCAGGGCGGCACTTCGATTCTTCCGAAGATCGAATGCTGGAAATCGTTCAACCGTTTCCTGCGTGAAGGGCTGTCGAGTTTCGCGACCACCGAGCGCATCGTCGCGCATCCGTATGTGGAAGAAGTGGTAGTGGGAAGTGGTAGTGGTACAATGGATGTTAAAGGTTTTATTAGTACCGCCGTGTCACCTGCCACCTGCCACCTGCCACCTGTGTTGGCCATCGGGCCGGAGGGCGGTTGGACTGATGAGGAGGTGGCGAAGCTGATCGATAACGGATTCCGCGGTTATTCGCTGGGCTCACGGATCCTGCGGACCGATACGGCGACCATCGCGCTTCTGGCGCAGCTGATGAAGGAGTTCGGACAATGCTGATTCTGGCGAGTGGAAGCCCCCGGCGGGCGAAAATCCTGAAAGAACTCGGGGTGGAGTTCGAGATCGCTAAAAGCGACGCGGACGAGGTAAGTTATCCACACGATCCCGAACGGACCGTCCGTGAAAACGCGTTGGCTAAGGGGTTGCAGAGTGGCAAAGTCGCGAGGTTACACGGGTACACGGGGGTTCTGTCGGCCGACACGATAGTGTGGTTTGACGGAAAGATCTACGGTAAGCCGAAGGATTTCGCGGAGGCGAAGGAATATCTTCGCGAGTTGAGCGGAAACGTGCACACGGTATTTACCGGAGTCGCTTACGACGGCGAGGTGAAGGTCGTGAAGTCGGATGTGAAGTTCCGCAAGCTTACGGACGCGATGATCGACGAGTATGTCGCGCGGGTGAAGCCGACGGACCGCGCGGGCGCGTATGACATCGACGAGTCCGGCGATCTGATCGTCGAGAGCTATACAGGTAGTTACGAGAATATCATGGGTCTTCCGGTGGAGCCGCTGAGAGAATGGAAAATAATACGGTAATTCTGGCGAACGGGGATTTCCCGAAGAAGAACGGCGCGGCGTGGAGACTTCTCGTCGCGGCGAAACGCGTCGTCTGCTGCGATGGTGCGGCAAACGCGTATCACCGCCATTTCCGCAAATGGCCGTCCGTCATCATTGGCGACCTCGACAGTCTTGAGGTAAAGTCGGTAGATGGCAGGTGGGTCGTCGGCAGCGGTCGTTCCGGCAGTGATCAAAGACCGACTGTTGTCCGTTGCTCTGACCAGGATACGAATGATCTGGAGAAGGCGTTTGCCTATTGCGCGAAGCAGGATTGGCGCGACATCGTGATTGTCGGCGCGACTGGAAAGCGGGAGGATCATACAATCGGAAATGTTTTTCGTTCGCTTGATTACGGATGCGAAATCGTGACGGATTGCGGACGCTTCATTCCGGTTCGCGACAAGGTTACACTTAAGACCGGAAAGGGAACGGCGGTCTCGATCTTCGCACCGGATCCGAAGACGCGCATGACGTCGAAGGGACTCGAATGGCCGCTCGACGGTGTGAAGTTCAGGAATCTCTATTGTGCGACATTGAACCGTGCGACCGGTTCGAGGGTGGTGCTTACGACGACGAAACCAGTGTCCGTCTTCGTCGAACAAAGGGAGGCGAACTGAGATATGAAGATCACGATTGACGGAAAACTGCCGCGGTCACTCGGAGCTACAAAAGCGGAGCTGAAGCGCGCGGCGGAATATTTCGCGACGCGCAGTTCCAAACGGATTGGGAAACCGTTCCGTGACATCACCGTGATTCTTCAGAATGATGAGGAGTCGGCTGAGGCGCATCTCGCGATTAACGGCGCGGAGGGTCCGACGGACGCCATCACGCAACCCTATGATGCGCTGCCCGGAGAGATGGAGGGAATCTACGGCGAGGTTTACGTGAATTGCGACCAGGCGATTCGCGTCGCGCCGAAACGCCGGGGGTGGGGTCCGAAAATGGAGCTGCTATTGTACATCGCTCATGGCATGGATCATCTCTCGGGGGCCGACGATTTGAAGCCGGATGATTACAACCGCATGCGGAGAAGGGAATTGGGGTGGATAAGGAAGTTGGAGTTGGAGTGAGAAGTTGAAGAGCGTAATTCAAGACTCCATTCTTCAACTCCAACTAATTACTCCAACTAGGAAACAGGAAATGCGACTTTTCGATACCCATTGTCATTTCGAGACGACGGACGCGGATGCGATCCGTGAGATCCTCGTGCGCGCGAAAGCGGCGGGCGTCGAGAAGCTTATGGCTGTCGGCGGTTCTCCGTTGCTTAACGAATCCGCTCAAATCGCCATAGGATTGACGTCCGCTGTGCCACTACCACTTTCCACTACCACTTCGCCGTCACTTCCCCAGGTTCTTCTTGCCCAGGGCTTCGACCGCGATCAGGTGGGAAAAGAAGTTGTAGTGGGAAGTGGTAGTGGTACAGAGGAGATTGAAAAATCCGTTGTCGACCTCGACCTAAAATCTCGACCTGCGCAGCTTGCTGCGCTCGGCGAGATCGGACTCGACTATCATTACTCGCCGGAGACGCGCGATGCGCAGATGTCGCTTTTCGCGGCGCAGCTCGAAGAGGCGCGGAAGCGGCATCTTCCGGTGGTCATCCACACGCGCGAGGCGGATGATGATACGCTCGGGCTTCTGCGCGAGATTCCGTCCAGCGGCGTGATCCACTGTTACACTGGGACTCCGGAGGCGGCGAAGAAGTTTCTCGATCTCGGCTTCTACATTTCGATTTCTGGAATCGTCACTTTCAAGGCGGCGCAGAACGTCAGGGATTCCGCGCTGGTCGTGCCGGACGATCGGATTCTCATCGAGACGGATTCTCCGTATCTTGCGCCGGTGCCGATGCGTGGGAATCCCAACGAGCCGGCGTATATTCGACACACCTGCGAATTTCTCGCCGCGCTCCGCGGCACTTCTGCCGCGGACTTCGCGGAGTTGACCTTCAAGAATGGCGAAGTAGTTTTCAATAGAAAATATCAAAAGTAATCCATTTTGTAGTGATATATTTTCCTGCCTTGATTTTTTTACGATGCCTACTTTACTATTTTTACCGTATGTGATATGCTATTCGTGCGCTAAATGAATGAATAAAGGTATTCGGTTATGATAAAACGGTGGATTGAATCAAATCTTGTTGAGATGATGAAAGTGCGCCGTGGTGTGAATTTGACTGGCGTACGGCAGTCGGGGAAGACGACTTTGGCAGGATGTGTTTCATTGCCAAGATTTCGGCGGTATACACTGGATGATAGGGAGACACGAGAGTCTGCTGCGGATGACCCCAATGGGTTTGTAAAGCATATAGCGGGCGAGTGCTTGATTATTGATGAGATTCAGAAGGTCCCTGACTTGCTTGATGCGATTAAAATCGTGTTAGATGGCAATAATGAAAAGGGGCAATATCTCTTGACGGGTAGTTCGAATTTACGTTTTGCCAAGGCGGTGAAGGATTCTCTAGCCGGCCGTCTCGGACGTTTGCGTTTACGTACGCTTTCGCTTGGAGAAATCGAGGGGGGCAGGCCTGATTTTCTGGCAACCGCATTTTCGCGGAATTTCAAGCCCGTTTATGCAGAGATTGACAAACGGCAGGTCTTGAAGTTAGCCTTCCAAGGAGGCTATCCTGAGCCGCGAGGTTTTGAGGCGAGGGCGCGGCGTGAGTGGTTTGAGACATATCTGGATGATCTGCTTACAAAAGACATTAAGGATGTGACGGAAATCCGGAAGGTCGCGGTTCTCAAGACGGCCGCCGTTTGGCTTCTGGCTCATTCCGCGCAGTTCTTTGCGATTGATGAGTTGGCTGCGAAGACGGCGCTTTCGAAAGAAACGGCTGGAAATTACCTTGAAGCGCTTCGGGCGCTTTACCTTTTCGATCGAGTTCCCGCGTATGCGAACACCGATTACGGTCAGGTGGGGAAACGTCCGAAGTGGATTGCGACGGATGCCGCCTTGATTGCCAATCTCCTTGGATGGGGCGAGGAAGAGGTCTATCTCGATCAATCTCGCAATGGGAAGCTGGTTGAAACCTGGGTCTATCAGCAGATTGCGGCAATCGCAGATGCCGAGGGCGGGTATGAAATTTCACATTACAGGGATGGTAAGGGACGCGAAATCGATTTCATGGTGGAGCGGGATGACGGGGCGCTATTGGGAATCGAGGTCAAGACAGGAATGGTCGGTCCGGCGGATTTCGCCAATCTCAAGTGGTTTGCATCGAATCTGGCCAAGAAGTCGTTTACTGGAATAGTCGTTCATTCTGGGAAAGACGTTATGCGATTTGGTGAAGGGTTTTATGCCGTACCGTTTGCGGCTTTGGCCGGAGCATGAATGTAACACTACTTTAATATAAATTTTTATGATACAATTCTGTTGTCTAGAGATGGATTTTCTAGCGAGTAATAAAAAGCAATTGGCTTAGGGTTGGCATTGAAAAATCGCTGGCGAATCTGTC
>CALYRV010000015.1 GCA_945483525.1 uncultured Verrucomicrobiota bacterium | reverse complement strand
ACCACGTGGACGACGCGCAACGGCGTGTACGGGCGGCTCGTGACGGGCAAGGGGGGCTTCTCGACGAAGAGCATCTTCCTTCCCGCTGCCGGCTACGGCAACGACTCCGCCCTCTACAGCCCCGGCTCGGGCGGCCTCTACTGGTCCTCCACGCCGCGTTCGGAGAATTCCGTCTTCGCGTGGTACCTCTTCTTCGGTTCGGGCTATTTCAGCCAGTTCCACTGCGACCGCTACTGGGGTCTCCCGGTGCGTCCTCTCCGAGGATTTGCCAAGTAGCGCGCGAACTGCGCGCGCATCCGATTCATTCCGCTTGATTTGATTTATTCCAATGGCGTCGTACGAACAGGTCATTAAGTTGCCTCGAGCCGGGGGCGATTCGGCGCTGGTGCTCGCTAAATCCGCGTCGGATGCGCCGCGGATTTCCGGCGGGAAAGCCGGGTCGACATCGATTTTGCGGCCTTTCTTTTTCGCCGCTTGGGTACGAATCACGCGCGCAAGCGCGCTTAGGCGAAAAACCGGCGCGTCAAAATCGATGTCGCCATTATTGTGCGCGGAAGGCGGACATCGTCTTTCCGGTGCGGCGCTTGAAGAGGTTCTTCAGGTAGGATGAAGACTTGAAGCCGCAGAGGGTGTGGATGGATTCAATTGGCATCGTGGTCTTGCGCAACAGCCGTTTCGTCTCGTTGAGGCGGACCTGGATGAGTTCCTCCACCATGGTGCGCCCTGTGATCTTCGGGTAGTCACGCTGGAGCAGACTGACGGATACGCCGGCGGCACCGGCGACGTCTTTGACGCTGATGTTCTTGAGTCCGTTCTTGCGAATAAAGGTCCGGGCGACATCGATATAGCGCATTGTGGCGTTGACGCCGCAAGTCGAGAGACGCTCGATCACCGCAATGCAGGGGAATACGAGCAGGTCGGGTTTCGCCGGGGTCTCGCAGGGCTTGTTGATTTGTTTAGAGAGCCAGTCCGCCGAGATGAAGCCGCCGCGGTCGAATTCGAGCAATACCGAGGAAATTGAGGGGTCGGTGTTGTCGCAGAGGAATTCGTTGTCGTCAACGCCGAGCACCTGGATGTCTTTGGGAACGGCGATACCGGAGCGCCCGCATTCGAGAATGACCTGCCGCGCGCGGATGTCGTTGGCGCAGAAGACTCCGCATGGTTTGGGCAGGGCGCTGAGCGCCTCTCCGGAGATCTCGTTGACGACGGACGCCTTGAAGCCTTTTGATTCGACGAATTTGACAAAGTTCTGTCCGCGGCCGTTGCTCCAGCGGGAGGGCGACGACCAGGGGACGAACGCGAAGTTGGTGAGTCCGTTCTTGATCAGGATCTCTGCCGCTCGACGCCCGATGGTCTCGTCGTCTGAACCGAGGATCGCGTAGAGGAGCCCCTTGATTTTCCGGTCGCGGCAGTTGGCGAATACAACGCGGCCGCCGGAGATCTTCAGCAGTTCGGCATCCGTCAGGTTCTCGTGGCTTTCATCGATGATCAGCGCGTCCGCTCCCCAGTCGAGGTATTTGCGCAAGTCGCTGTGCCCGCCCAATGGTTCGCACGCGAACTCGACGTCCCAGTTCATGTGAATCATACTCCAGCGCAAAATGCCGCCGATGATCCGCTGTCTCGCGGTATGCCGCTGATCGAGGGAGATGAGAAGTTTATAATGCTTGCTGATTTTTTTCATGCTCGATATTGTATCATATTACACACGCTATGTGCAGAAGGAAGATGGGCGCTGAATTATGATATAATATGGAGTGATTATGAAAACGAATAACGAACAGCTCAGACTCGCGTCCAATACCATCCGTTGCCTTTGCGCCGACATGATCGAGAAGGCGAACTCGGGGCATCCTGGGGCTCCGATGGGAATGGCCGATTTTGTCACTTCTCTCTGGTTCAACAATCTTAATGTCGATCCGACCAATCCTTCCTGGAGGGAGCGCGATCGGCTCGTATTCTCGGGCGGGCATGCGTCTTCGATCGTTTACGCGCTCTTTCATCTCTCTGGCATGGGCGGGGTTACGATGGACGAGCTCAAGGCCTTTCGTCAGTGGGGTAGCCGTTGCGCCGGTCATCCTGAGCGTGGTGTGATGCCTGGTGTTGAGGTCACTACCGGTCCTCTCGGTCAAGGCATTGCGATGGGCATCGGTCTCGCGCTTGCCGCGAAGAAGGCGAAGATCGGCAACAAGACCTGGATTGTCTGCGGTGACGGAGATCTTGAGGAAGGCATTTCCCACGAAGCCTGCAGTTGGGCTGGCGCGATGAAGCTCGATGATCTTGTCCTTCTCTATGATTCCAATCACATCACGATCGAGGGTAAGACCGAGATCGCGATGGCTGATGACGCTAAGAAGCGTTTTGAGAGCTATGGGTGGAAGGTTTTCGAGGCCGACGGGCATGATTTCGATCAGATCGGGCGTGTGCTCAAACGTGCCGAGAAGTTCTCTGGGCAGCCTGTGTTGGTGATTTTCACGACTCACATCGGATACGGTGCGCCCACGAAACAGGACTCGGCCGATTCTCACGGGGCTCCACTCGGCGGGGAAGAGCTTGCTGGCGCCAAGAAGACGCTCGGGTTCGACCCCGAGAAGAGCTTCTTTGTTCCGCAGGAGGTTTATGATCTCTTCGCTGTCCGCTCCGCTGCACAGCATCGTTATGCCCGGCGGGTTGCAAAGGCATCCGAGAGGATTTCCTTCAAGATGGCGAACCGTACCGAGCTTCTTTGTGCATTGCCCCGTTATGAGGTTGGCAAGAGCGTCGCCACGCGTTCCGCATGCGGCGAGGTGATGAATGCGCTCGCTCCGCTGGTTCCGGGGCTTGTCGGCGGATCTGCCGACCTGGGGCCGTCCAACAAGACCATTCTCAAGGGGATGGGGGACATTGGGCAGGGATCTTTCGACGGGAGGAACATCCATTTCGGTATCCGTGAGATCGCAATGACTGCAATAGTCAATGGTTTCACTGCGTTCGGCGAGGGGTTGCGCGGCTACGGCGCGACATTTTTCGTGTTTTCCGACTATTGCCGTCCGGCGATTCGTCTCGCTGCGCTGATGAACGTGCCGTCAATCTTCGTGTTCTCGCATGACAGCTTCTATGTCGGGGAAGATGGGCCGACTCATGAGCCGGTCGAGCATATCGCCGCGCTTCGTGCGATGCCTAACGTCTGGACGTGGCGTCCGGCCGACGCGAATGAAACCGCTTATGCGTGGGCGGAGATTCTTTGCGCATCCAAGGGCCCGGCGTGCCTTCTGACCACTCGGCAGAATGTCCCAGTGCTTGAGGGTGTGACGGCCGAAGGTGTTGCGAAGGGCGGCTATGCCATTTTCAAGGCTGGTCCGCAGAACGCCAATACGATTCTCTTCCTTGCTTCCGGATCTGAGGTTTACCTTGCGATTGAGGCTGCGAAGCGGCTTGCCGCGGAGGGTGTCGGTGTACGGGTCGCGTCCTTCCCGTGTGTCGAGCGGTTCCACCGTGAGACCACGCCGGAGTATCGTTGTCAGGTGTTGCCGCAGGAGATGGTGAAGCGCGTGATTGTCGAGGCTGGCACCAGGTTTGGGCTTGATCGTTTTCGCCTTGATTTCCGCCGCACGGCGTATGTTACGATGGATCATTACGGGGCGTCCGCTCCGTACAAGGTCTTGGCCGAGAAGTTCGGATTTACTGTGGAGAATGTCTACAACGCCGCCAAGGCGTTGGTGGACGCTTAATACAATACAATAAGGAGGTAAGGAATGAAGCGCTTGTTGCTTGCGTTCGCGTTGTTCGGCATGTTGTCCGTTTCAGCCGCTGAGGCGAAGCTCAAGCCGGTTCGTTCTGACAGTCGTGAGGGTTGTATGACGGAATGGACTCCGTTTGCGCTCACGCTGGCCGGTCCGGTGGGGCTTCCTTGGGGAGACTGGAATATCAAGGGGCTTCAGATCGGCATCTGGAACGATGTCTACGAGTTCTCCGGTCTTCAGCTCGGGGTCGTGAATATCGCCGACCGCGCTTACGGGGTGCAGCTTGGTGTCGTGAACGTAATCGCCGGTGATGACATTCCTTTTCTTCCGATTTTCAACTGGAGCTTCTGAAATGAAGAAGATGTTATTGATTGCGGCGGTAGCGGCGGTTGCGGGTTGTGCCGACACGCGCGGCACACGGGTCATGCTTGATGCCGAGACCGGAGATGCCTCCGTACTTGAAGATTCCTATCGGCTTTCGAATCGCGTTAAAGTCCGTAAGGTGACTTATGGTGATAATGGTGACGGCATCAAGCGGGCGACGATGACGATCGAGTCCACCACCCGTCGTCGTCAGCGACTGCAGGCTCGGATCGTGTGGATGGATGCCGAAGGTATGGAGATCGATTCGGACGGCAAGCCTTATCGTACGTATGTCATCGACGGTAATGACGTCCTTACGGTATCCGGCATGGCGCCGAGCGCGAAGGGTGTCGCGGCGAAGATGCAGATTCGTGAAATCATCGATGTGGAATAAGGAGCGGAATCATGAAGAGTGCCATTTTCGTCGCATTAGGGTTTTTAGCATCCATTGGATTCGCGGCGGACAAGCGGGTGGCGGTATTTGTTCAGAACCGCACGCAGACCGCCGGGATGGATGCCGCCGTCGGTGGGGTTCGTGAGCGGCTCATCGGTTCGATCGCCGAGATTCCCGGCTTTACGGTTGTCGATTCGACGTTGGCTACGGACGCCTTCAACGGTTCTCCGAATGTCGCGAAGCAGATCGGTTGCGACTACGTGGCCGTCGCCGGCATCGTTGGCGCGGGCTCGGTGAAGCGCAATATGGGTGGCCGGCTCAATACGGTCTTTACGCTCAGGATGACGCTCAAAATCACGGATGTTAACGGGGATTCGGTCGACGGACTTCCGACCTGGTTCCGTACCTTCCCGGTGCTGGACGCCGTGGATGATCCGATGAACTATTACGAGAATCTGTTCGACCAGTGGGCGGCCGATGTGACCGCGGCGCTGGCGGTGAAGGCTCCGAAATGGCGTTCGCCTGCCGAAATCAAGGCGAACGAAGTCGGATTCCATGTCAGCACTTCGATTGATAAGACGATCGCGGAGCTGGAGTCTCAGACCAAAGGCACGAAGGGCGAACAGCTCGTGGAGTTGCGCAAGGTCGTCGGCTGTGCAGCGGTTGAGCTCGATGGTGTCGTGATCGGATCGGCTCCTGGCGATTTCAAGGCGGGGAAGGGTCTTCACAAGATCCGGGTTACCCGTGCGTGGATGAAGCCTTATGAGGCGACGGTGAGCGTTGCCGAGGGTATGAACCTTGACGTCGCGCTTGAGTTATCCGACGAAGGGGTCGCCAAGTGGGGCTCGGTCGAGGCGCTTCGAGCCGATCTCGCCCGCCGTTACGCCGAGGCTGCCAAGGAACGCGGCATCAAGATCAATATCGACTCCTCCAATTGGCGCGATGTCGGTGGTGCCGATCGGATCAAGCTCGCTCAATGAAGTTCCTTGCGTTAGTTGTATCTGCCTTCGTGTTCGCGGGCTGTGTTTCCGTGGATACGGATGCGGTCGGGGCGATTGACGCGATGAAGCGCGGCGATTTCGCCGCGGCCGAAGAGTGGTCCGTCGATCTCGCGGACAGCTATTATTCTAAGAATCTAGGCATGGTCGAGGCGGGCCGCGTGAGTATGCTTTCCGGCGATTTCGACAAGGCGGACGGATGGTTCCGTCGGGGGGTGGACACTGCAGTGGACCGTAAGGAGCAGAATCCCAAGATCAAGCTTGGCGATGTCGGTAACACGGTGCTGGCTTCGACGATCACCGATGACAGGACGCGGGAGTATTATCTGCCTCCTTACGAACTTAACTTCGCGTTGCAGTACGGAATCCTGTCGCAGCTTTTCGCCGGCAAGCGTGATGATGCGATGGCGGATGCGCGACTCGCGGTGTATGTGCAGGATCATCTGGCGGACGAGTACGGTCCGGACGTCGCGAAGGCGTCCATGAGTTCCGACCGCGGAGCTCAGCAACTCTACGACGATCAGGGAGGAAATCTTCAGACGTTGATCGCTGAGACTCGTTGTTCGTGGGAAAATCCTGTGCTCTGGTGGCTTACGGGGGTGCTTTTCGAGACGGACGGAGACCTCGACATGGCTTGGCAGTCGTATCGCAAGGCCGCGGCGATTCTTCCTCGGAACGCAGTGTTTTCCAATGATTGCGAGAGAGCAGATCATTGGGTGGCGCCGAGATCTGGAAAGGCGCGATTAGTGGCGATCCGCGATCGTGATTTTGTCCCGATGCGCAAGTCGGTAAAGGTGCCGGTGCCGATTTATACCGCGATGTCCATTGACATTCCGACATATGATGCGAGTCTGTGTGCTCGCACTCCGGATACGGCGCTGGACGTGCTGGCGTTGGGCGCGAGGGATCTTAAGGAGCATTTGCCGGGAATCATTGCGCGTAATATCACCCGTGCCGCCACGCAGGCGGCGGCTCAGGCGGTGGCCAACAACAACGGCAATGAATACGTGCAGCTCGGGGTGTTGCTCGGGAATGCGGTTATTTCGGCGATGCGTCGTGCAGACACGCGTTCGTGGAGGACGCTACCGGCGTCTGTCGAGGTGTGGGAGGATAATGATATGTCGCCGGGAGACTATCAGGTGTTCGGAGAGACGGTTTCGCTCGCGGCCGGCGAGACGAAGCTCCTGTGGGTCGCTGAGTTCGGCGGACCGAGGATTTCAAGGGTAATCAAACTCAAATAAAGGAGAAGACAATGAAGATCGTTATGCTTTCCGTTTCTGCGTTGGCGTTAGCGCTCGTGTCGGCCGGTTGCGCCACGACTCATGCCCGTGAGACGCAGCTTGACATGAAGGCGAAGACCGCCGCGCTTGAACCTCAGGACGTGCGACGTACCGTCGAGAAGATGGTTGATTCGATGCTTGCGGATCAGGAGTTCATTAATGAAATCGGCGGCAAGAAGCCGGTTCTTGATATGACTGGAATCAAGAACAAGTCCACGATGCACATTGATATGGGGTCCATCACGAGCTCGATTCGTACGAAGCTCATTCGTTCACGAAAATTCCGTTTCATGGATCATTCGACGTCATCCGATGATCTGCAGTTCATGAATGACCAGGCGTTAAACGGGCTTACTGATCAGTCCAAGGCGATTCGCGCCGGGCAGCAGTCTGCGGCACAGATGTTCCTGTATGGCGAGCTTTCCGAGATGCGCTCCCAGATCGATGGGATCACGGACCGTTACTTTAAGTTCACGCTCAACCTTAAGGACCTGAAGTCCGGAGAGCTCATCTGGAGTGATGAACAGGAGATCCGCAAGGAGATGAAGACGTCCGTCATGGGCTTTTGACATGGAGGAGCTCGACAATAGTCTGGTCGTCGACGTTTCGAGGCTTGACCCTGAGGGCGAGGCTCTGGAGGGCGAGGTCGATTGCGTTGATATTGAGGAAGAGTTTGTAAAGCCGTTCGGCGGCGTTCGTTATCGGTTGTTCGCCCAAGCATTCGGTACCGAGTTGCTGGTCCGTGGACATCTTGAGCAGGATTTCGAACTCGTTTGTTCTCGGTGCGGCAAGGATTTTGATGATACGATCAAAGTCGAGGATTTTACGGCCTCATTTGAGGTCGTTGACAATTCGCCAGAGGTCGATATTACCGCGGATATTCGTGAGGCGGTCTTGCTGGAATTGCCTAATTTCCCGATATGTGATGAAAATTGCGAAGGAATCGAGCAGAAGAGCGAAATGCCCTTGGATGACCGTTGGGGGGCGTTGGATGCATTGACTAATGATGCGGAAAAATAGTATAATATACTCTCAATAGACGGAAAGTCTTTGTTTGAATAGATCCAAGGAGAACAGAAAATGGCAAGTCCTAAGAATCGTGTGTCCAAGCGTCGTAAACGCGAGCGTGTTGCTTCCCTCGAGAAGCCGATTCTCGCCCAGACCGCGACGTGCCCCGCTTGTGGTGCGGCCGTTCGCAGTCACCGTGCATGCCCGAAGTGCGGTACCTACAAGGGACGCAAAGTCGTCGCCGCCAAGTAAAAACCTTTAATAGGGGGTTCCCTATGACTCGGATTGCTCTTGATGCGATGGGGGGCGATTATGCTCCCGAACAAGTCGTAATCGGCGCTGTCGAGGCTGCCGTCGGCATTCCCGACGTGAAAGTTCTACTCGTTGGGCAGCTTGCCTCGATTCAGTCCGAGCTTGACAAGCTTGACAAGAAGCTTAAGTCTCAGGCACAGCAGGCTATCGAGAGGGGAACCCTTGAAATCGTCCATGCTCCCGATGTTGCGGAGATGGATGAAAGTCCGGTTGATGCGGTTCGCAAGAAAAAGGATTGTTCCATCAACGTCGCGATGCGCCTAGTGAAGGAAGGTCGTGCCGATGCGTTTGTATCGGCAGGCAATTCCGGTGCCGTCGCGACGAGTGCGATCCTCAATCTTGGCCGCATCCCGGGGGTCAAGCGTCCCGCCATTGCCACCATTCTTCCGACGAAGAGCCCTCGCCGTCCGATTCTGGTGCTTGACGCCGGTGCGAATATGGATTGCCATCCCGAGTGGCTGGTTCAGTTCGGAATTATGGGTAATGCCTATTCGCAGGCGGTGATCAAGCGTCAGACTCCTGTAGTGGGTCTCCTTTCGATCGGCACCGAAGACTGCAAGGGCAATGAGATGACGAAGGCGACTTTTCCGCTTCTCAAGGAGGTGAAGGGGCTTCACTTCGTCGGCAATATTGAAGGCAAGGACCTTTTCAAGGGGCACCTTGACGTGGTCGTTTGTGATGGCTTCGTCGGCAATGTGGTATTGAAGACCACGGAGTCGGTTGCCAAGGCTTTCAGCCAGTACCTTAAGAAGGAGTGTTTTAAGGGCTTGATGCGCATTGCTGGCACGATTCTTCTGCGCGGAGCGTTTCATTCGATCAAGTCAACGTTCGACCCCGAACTGTATGGTGGTGCGCCGCTATTGGGTGTTCCCGGAGCGGTCGTGATTGCACACGGCAGTTCCAGCCACAAGGCAATTTACTACGCCGTAAAAGCCGGCGTCGCTGCGGCGGTCAACGACGTATCCGGCCTCATCGCCCAAGCGATCGCCGAACATGCCGAAGACCTGAAGCAGAAATGAGCGATTATAATTTCTCTGCCATTGAGAAGAAGTGGCAGAAGTACTGGCTCGAGAACAAGACTTTTAAGACTGATTCGTCCAAGCCGGGCGAGAAGTTTTATTGTCTTGACATGTTTCCTTATCCGTCGGGGGCTGGGCTTCATGTCGGACACCCTGAAGGTTATACAGCGACTGATATCCTTTGTCGATACAAGCGCATGAAGGGTTTTAACGTCCTGCATCCAATGGGATGGGACGCGTTCGGTCTCCCTGCCGAGCAATATGCGGTTGAGACGGGCACTCATCCTGCGATTACCACCAAAAAGAACGTTGACCGTTTCCGTGAGCAGATTCGCGCTCTCGGTTTTTCCTATGACTGGGATCGCGAGGTCAACACAACCGACCCCAGGTACTACAAGTGGACGCAGTGGATTTTCGAGCAACTCTACAAGAAGGGGTTGGCCTACGTTGCGGAGGTGCCGGTAAACTGGTGTCCGGCCCTCGGTACGGTGCTTGCGAATGAGGAAGTCATTGACGGCAAGTCGGAGCGCGGCAATTATCCCGTAATCCGCAAGCCGATGCGTCAGTGGATGCTCAAGATCACCGAATATGCCGAGCGTCTTCTCAAGGATCTCGACACGCTCGATTGGCCTGACGGCATCAAGGAGATGCAACGCAACTGGATCGGGAAATCCACTGGTGCGCTGGTCGACTTCAAGGCGACAGGAACGGCCGATACGATTACGGTCTACACGACTCGCTGCGACACGCTCTTTGGGGCGACCTACATGGTTCTTTCTCCCGAGCACAAGCTGGTCGCCAAATGGCTTGGGGATGGCACGATCAGAAACGCCGAAGACGTGAAGGCCTATCAGAAGAAGGCCGCTTCCAAGAGCGATCTCGAGCGTACGGAGCTCAACAAGGAGAAGACCGGCGTCAGGCTCGAAGGCGTGACTGGCCATAATCCGGTCAACGACACCGAGATCCCGATCTTCATCTCCGACTACGTCCTCGCCTCCTACGGCACCGGTGCCATCATGGCGGTTCCTGCGCACGATGAGCGTGACTTTGACTTCGCGAAGGTCTTCGGCCTCCCGATTGTCCAGGTTGTCGCGGCGGCGGACAGCGAAGAGGCGAAGAACGCGTCGAAGGATCCTGTCCCCTACACGAAGGATGCCGCGTTCACCGACATCTATTCCGGCGTGATGGTCTCGTCCGGCTTCCTCACGGGTCTTTCCGTCGATGACGCCCGCAAGGCGATGATCAAGTGGTTGGAGGAGCGCAAGTTAGGCCAGGCAAAAACGCAATACAAACTGCGCGACTGGCTGTTCTCTCGGCAGCGCTACTGGGGCGAGCCATTCCCGGTCATCCATTGGGAGGATGGCACGCAGTCGCTCGTTGACGAGTGTGATTTGCCGCTTACCTTGCCAGAGCTCGAGGACTACAAGCCGACGGGCACCGGGGAGCCGCCGCTCGCGAAGGCTACAGAATGGGTGAATGTCACGCGCGCGGATGGCATGAAAGGCGTTCGCGAGACTAATACGATGCCGCAGTGGGCTGGCAGCTGCTGGTACTATCTCCGTTATATTGATCCGACTAACGACAAGGCGTTCTGTGATCCTGAGTTGCTCAAGGAGTGGCTGCCAGTTGATCTTTACGTCGGTGGCGCCGAGCATGCGGTGCTTCATCTCCTTTATGCGCGTTTCTGGCATAAGGTGCTGTTTGATCTTGGGCTTGTCCCGACGGCGGAGCCGTTCCAGAAGCTCGTCAACCAGGGCATGATCCTCGGCATGGCATACAAGAACAAGCGTGGTGTGCTGATTCCGATGGACCATGTCGAGTGGAAGGATGGCAAGCCGTTCGGCCCTGTGAACTGGGGAATGGATGGCGCTGATCTTTCGGTGCTCGAGGAGCTCGTTGAATTTCCTGCGAAGATGTCGAAGTCGCTCAAGAACGTTGTCAATCCAGATGACGTCATCCGCGATTACGGTGCCGACTCGCTTCGTCTCTACGAGATGTTCATGGGCCCGTTGCAGGCTGTCAAGCCGTGGTCCACTAAGGGCGTCGAAGGTGTTCATCGTTTCCTCAAGCGCGCGAACAATCTCGTGTGTGATTCGAAGATCATTGATCGTGCGCTCACCAAGGCGGAGGCCAAGAGTGTCGCTACGATGGTGAAGAAGGTCGGAGAAGATCTCGAGGCGATGAGTTTCAACACCGGTATTTCAGCGATGATGGTGTTTCTCAACGAGGTCCCTCCGGGAGAGCTTCCGAAGGAGCTTCTTGAGAAGTTTGTCCTCTGTCTTGCGCCGTTTGCGCCGCATCTCGGAGAAGAGCTGTGGTCCGTGCTTGGACACGATAGGACGCTCGCATACGAGTCGTGGCCGGCATATGATCCCAGTGCTCTCGTTGAGGACGAAATTGAGATTCCGGTACAGGTGCTGGGCAAGCTTCGTGGCCGAGTGAAGGTGCCAGTAGCGGCGACTCCAGCTGACATGGAGGCGGCTGCAAAGGCTAATCCTGACGTCGCAAAGTTCCTTGAAGGCAAGACGATTGTCAAGGTGATCGCCGTGCCGAAGCGCATGGTCAATTTCGTCGTCCGCTGATGACCTTCTTCCAGAGGCACGCTTACGATATCGGATCACGTTTCGCGCGGATGATCTGGCCATTTTTCCGTAAGCGTCGCCGGGTGGCGGTGGAGAACATCATTCGCGGCGGAATTACCGCGGATCCGAAGGAGGCTGCGCGGATCGCGAAGGCGTCGTTCGGACATTTTGCTGGGCATATCCTTGAGGCGATCTGCGTTCCTGCGGTCATTACCAAAGACAACTGGCGCGAGCACCTTGATGTAACCACTGATGCATCGCAGGAGGTGGCTAGGATGTTGCTGGAAGCTCTGGATACGCCGATCCTGCTGGTTTCCTCCCACCACGGGGTCTGGGAGGCGGCGACCAACTTGATTTCCTTCTCCCGTCCTATGTATGCTATCGCTAGGGTGATGGACAATCGGTTTTTCGCCAAGTGGATCAAGGAGCACCATTTTCGCGGGCCTGTCAAGGTGATTGATAAAAACCACGGCTTCACCCCGGACATTCTTAGAGGATGGCAGGACGACAAGGCTGCGATGACCATTCTGATGGATCAGTTTTCGCGCAACGGGGCGCTGTTGAAGTTCATGGGTCGTCCTGCTCGTACGTTTACATCGGCGACCAGGCTTGCGATGCGGACGGGGTATCCGATCGTGGTTGGATCGTTCGTTCGGATTGCGCCGTATCAATACCGCCTGGTCGGCGGCGATCCGGTCAGGTTTTCTAAGACAGACGACAGAAACGCGTGTACACAGTTGCTCAATGATCGCCTTGAGGCTGCCATTCGTAAGTATCCTGAACAGTATCTCTGGATTCATCGCCGCTGGCGCGATGACTGATAAAATGGTATAATCAGCGGCGTAATGTTCGGATTCGGTAAAAAGAACACGAAACCAAGGATACTCGCCGTAAGTGAAAGTGCGGTCGGATTGGTCCGTGAAAACAATGAGGATCACGTGCTGATCGACGATGCGCACTTGACTTATTGTGTCGCTGACGGCATGGGGGGCGGGGCGGACGGTGAGAAGGCCAGCGAGATAGTCTGTGCCGAGATCTCCATGATGGTCCGTATTCAACCTGATGATTTCGCCGCTCGGATGGAGGCGGTGTGTAATGCCATCATATGTTCTAACGAGGCGATTTGGGACTATTCGCAGACGATGGGGTTTGATCAGATGGGAACCACGGTCGCGGTTATGCTGTTCGACCCTGACGATATGACACATGCGGTTCTCGGATATGTCGGCGACAGTCGCATATATCGTATCCGCAGGGGGGGGATAACCCAGTTAAGCAGAGACCATTCGGTTGGCGCCGAGCTTCGACGAAAGTGCGGTTTTGGTGCAGACTTCGCGAGTCGCTCTAATCCGCTGTCGCATGTTCTCACCCGAGCCGTAGGTACTGGCGATACGGTGTGTCCAGACTGGAAGAAGCTGTTGGTTGAGCCGGGGGACAGGTATCTATTATGCACTGACGGGGTCAACGACGTTGTGTCTGACGAGTCGTTGCTGAAGCTGATAGGAAGTGGGGCATTAGAGTCCGCCAAGTCCGCTCTCTCCAAGGAGGTGCTGAAGTGTGGTGCACCTGACAACTTCTCGTTCGTTATTCTTGAGGTGGAGGGAAAATGTTCCTAACGTCCGGGGAGATGTTCGGCGATTACCGCATTGTCAGCATGCTCGGCAAGGGTGGGATGGCGGAGGTGTGGTTACTGGAGATCGAATCCCGGCACGAGTTCTGTGCGGTGAAAGTGCTAGACCCCGAGAAGGCTGCGGATCATACGATGCGTCAGCGATTCCTTTCGGAGGCGCGGCTCGCGAAGGAAATCGACCACCCGAATGTGGTGAAGGTGTTTGATATCGGAGAGGATCCGATCACCGGGCTATGTTACATAATCATGGAGTATGTGCCCGGAGGAACGCTGGCGGAGTTGATCGCGGAGCAGGGGCGGTTGCCGCTCGCGAAGGCCGTTTCGCTGGTGCGCGATCTCGCGTTGCTGCTGGAGCGGGCGAAATCTCGCGGGATTGTGCATCGAGATCTCAAACCGTCGAACATCATGTTCGCTGCCGACGGATCGTTTCGTGTGTCCGATCTGGGCACCGCGAGGGTTAATGTGCTTGATGGCGACGGAATGTCGCCGGCTCTTACGGCCAAGATTGGTGCCTTCGTCGGTACTCCTGCCTACATGGCTCCGGAGCAGATGGTGGATCCGAGAGGTGTTGACGGTCGGGCAGACATCTATTCTCTTGGAATAATGTTCTTTGAGATGCTGACAGGAGTACGTCCGTATCCGTCGTTGACAAATGTGCAGATCATGGCCAAGGCGGTTACCAATGAACCGATTCCGGACGTGCGTACTGTCGAGCCTACGATACCTGCCGTTGTCGCCAATATCATCAGAATCATGTGCGATCCGAAGCGAGAGAACCGTGTGAACTCTCCGCAATGGATCGCCGACTGTTGCAATCGTGTGCTGGAGAGGATCTGATATGGACGGCACCCCAGACGAAGACGTATTCAAAGTCGGCGAGCATTATCGCGGTTACGTGGTCGAACGCGTGCTTGGTCACGGCGGTGTCGGTGCGGTGTATCTAGTTCGGCATGAGATCCTTGACACTCCGTTCGCCATGAAGGTTCTTTATCCGAAGGTCGCGCAGGAGGATCCGGAATACGTCAAGCGCTTTATTCGCGAGGCGAAGATCGCGATTAAGATTCGTCATCCTAATCTTGTCGCCGTTCACGGCTGCGGCTTTGATCAGGATCGCGGAATCTACTATTTGGTCATGGACTATGTCCAGGGAGGAGACCTTCGTACCGTGCTCGGGTTCGCCGGTAAATTCTCTCCTGATCGAGCCGCGAAGATCATCCTGCAGGTGGCTTCCGCCCTCGGTGCCGCTCAGAAGTTCAGTGTGGTTCACCGCGACATTAAGCCTGAGAACATCATGCTGCTGCCAGACGGAACTGTAAAGCTCATCGATCTCGGCATTGCCAAGGCGACTGGGCTCGGCGATACGCTGGCGACCGCAACTCAGAGCGTTTTCGGCACTCCAGTATATATCTCGCCGGAACAAGCTGTGGATTCCGGGGATGTCGATCATCGCGCAGATATTTATTCGCTGGGGATCGTCTTCTTCGAAATGGTCTCTGGAACCTGTCCCTACACGGAAGGTAATTCCGCTCAGATTCTTGAGAAAGTGCTTTCGGATGAACCGATGCCAGATGTGCGGGATTTTGATCGTACCGTTCCTCCCGCTGTGGCTACGTTGATCCGGCGCATGTGTCATAAGGATCGTGATCGCCGTATCGGCGATTACAAGGTATTGGTCGCGGAACTCGGACGTTTGGGGTACGATTTTGGATCGCTAGGTGCGCCCACGGTGGAGTTCGCCCCGGATACCGAGGCGCGACCGACGATGAAGATCGGCAAGCTGGTTGAGAACCTGCCTCCAAATAATCCCACACTTTCGTTCGAGACTCAAGACATCGAAATTAAGAATTTCGTTGATAATCTCAAGCAACGCAGGCGGCGCGGATTTTTCGCCCGTCTTTTTGGAAGATGATCCTCGCACCGCTCCGAGGCGTGACTATCCGCTGCTTCCGCGAGGTCTTCGCGGATCTTATCGGCGAAGCTGGATTCACTGAAGCCATCACCCCGTTCATCGCCGCCATTAACGGCTACGATCCGCTTAAGGACCGCGAACTGTCCGCGTTCCCAATTTCCCGCTCCCCATCCCCCGTTTCTCATTCCCTTATAATCACCCCCCAGTTTATCGGCAAAGATCCGTCCGCACTTAAAGTCTGTCTCGAGAAGGTCAAGGGCGCGGGGTATGATACTGCGGACCTTAACTGCGGGTGTCCGTATCCGATGGTGCGTTGCAAGGGAAGGGGCTCCGGGATGCTGAAGACACCGGACGTGCTTCGGGCGATGCTTGACGCTGGATGCTCCGTGATGGGCGAAGGGAAATTCTCGGTCAAGGCGCGTCTTGGTATCGAACGTCCTAACGAACTTCTGGCACTGATGCCGATCATTAACCAATATCCGTTACGCTTCCTTACCGTCCACGCTCGCACTGCCCGTCAGATGTACGGCGGACAGTGCGACTGGGAGGCGTTTGCGGAGATTGAGAAGGTCGCGAAGATTCCGCTCGTCCGCAACGGAGACCTGCCGCTTTGTTCTCGGTCTCAAGCTCCGTCCTCGACCTCGTTAATGATCGGACGGTCCTTCGTCGTCTCGCTCGGAGAGCGGGATGATATCGGAATGCTGTTGCGCCGTTACGTCGCGGCGAGCGCGGCAGAGCTTTCTGGTGACGCATCGGTGCTGGGGAGGATGAAGGAACTGATCTCGTACTGGAAGCTACTCCCGGCATGGCACCGCCGTTGGAACGTGGTCAAACTCTGTCGCACGACTGACGAACTCCTTTCATCTTTACCCTGACCTCCGTCTTCCTTCTTCAAGTTTCCCTTCTTTGCTTCTCATCTGTATATGTTCGCATCCGTTATCCTGATGTTCGCCGCCACCTTCGCCGAGTCAAAGGAGATGGCGGTGCAAATTCATCTTGACCGCGCTGGATACTCCTGCAGCGCAATCGATGGCGTGTGGGGGAGAAAATCGGATTATGCGTTGACCAGGTACATGATCGACAACCACCTGCTGCCGAAGGACGGCAAGGTGCCGGGACCTGGCGAGGCGTTCGACCGTTTCTTTGCTGATAAACCTGATCCGTTCCGTATTGTGGAAGTGACGCAAGCGGATCTTGATGCAGTGGTGAAGATTCCCGAGGACCCAGCGCGGCGTTCCGAACTTAAACGAATGGGATATGAATCGGTTAAGGAGATGTTCGCTGAGCGTGGACACCTCTCGCAGCAGGCATTCGTGCGACTTAATCCCGGTATCGACTGGGCGCATGTCAAACCAGGACTCAAGCTGGTGATCCCCGATTTCCCTTCAATTGACGAGGAGCTGTTGGCGGGCGATCGCGGCCGGCGAAATCGGCCGGTCCGACCAGAGGCGACGGTGGTGCGCGTTTCGATTTCCGACTCCACGATTCGGGCATATGACGCCTCGGGCAGACCGCTATTGCTGGCGCCATGTTCTATTGCGGCGAACAAGACGAAGGTGCCTGCACATGGTGAGCTTAAGATAACGAGCTATGTCGCCTGGCCTAACTACACTTATACTCCCGATTCCACGCCGGCGGGGAAGAAGGTACAGCGGTACATCTGGCCGGCAGGCGAGAACTGTCCCGTCGGTGTTGCGTGGATGGGGCTCAACCTTCCTGGTTATGGTATCCACGGTACTCCACGTCCGGAATCTATCGGTTTTACCGGATCCCACGGATGCTTCCGGCTCGCGAACTGGAACGCCGCCAGACTTTATGCGCTCTGCAAGTCCGGCACTAGGGTAATAATTGAGCCTTAATGCGTCGGGCCGATTATGATATAATATATTGCGATTATGAGAATTCTTACTGGTATCCAGCCTTCGGGCAAGCTCCATTGGGGCAATTATTTCGGCGCGATGAAATCCATGTTCGATCTCCAGGAAAAGGGAGAGAACTTCATGTTCATTGCGAATTTTCACGCGATGACGACCGTTAGGGATGGAAAGATACTCCGAGACGCCACCAAGGAGGTTGCTCTCGATTATCTCGCGTGCGGACTCGATCCGGAGAAGACGGTCATGTACCGTCAGAGCGACGTCCCCGAAGTTCAGGAGCTGGCCTGGTATCTTTCCTGCCTCACTCCGATGGGGTTGCTCGAACGCTGTCATTCCTATAAGGACAAGATGGCGCACGGTTTTGAGGCGACCCATGGCCTTTTTGCCTATCCAGTGCTGATGGCCGCCGATATCCTGATCATGAACGCTGACCTCGTCCCAGTCGGCAAGGACCAGAAGCAGCATCTCGAGGTGACACGTGACCTCGCCCAGAAGTTCAATAATCAGTACGGAGAAATCTTCAAACTGCCCGACGCCTATATCCCCGAGACTGTGGCGACGATTCCCGGTACCGACGGGCAGAAGATGTCGAAGTCGTATCACAACACTATCGAGCTCTTCGACGTCTCCGCCAAGAAGAAGGTTATGGGCATCGTCACCGACTCCGCGACCGTTGAGGACAAGAAGGATCCAGAGACCAATTCGATCTACCAGCTCTACAAGCTCTTCGCGACGAAGGATGAGGTGCAGGCTATGGCGGACGCCTTCCGCGCCGGCGGCTACGGCTATGGCGCGGCGAAGAAGGAGCTTCTGAACGCCTATCATCGGCTCTTCGATCCCTTCAAGGCTAAACGTGACGAACTTGCCAAAGACCCCAAGGCTCTCGAGGATATCCTCCGGGCCGGAGCCGAGAAGGCCCGCCGGGCTGCGGCACCAACGATGGAAAAGATTAGGAAGGCCGTGGGTATCTGAGCAGTGAGCAGTGAACAGCGAACAGGGAGAAGTTGTGGCATGAAGACTCTTGACTCAATCTCTTGGGAAGACTACTCGAAGCTTACGCTTGAGGCCAAGAAGCCGTACCTCGCGCATCGTAGCGGAGACGGCATGCCTTATCACACGTTGAATGCCCAGCAGTTCGATCGCGAGGTGCTCGAACGGCTCTGCACGCTTGCGAATCGGATCCGCTTTATCAACAAGTCCAAGGAAGGTGCGCTCTTCCTCAAGAATGTTCTCGCTCACAAGCGGGCGATGCTCTACTTCTCCCAGCCTTCGTCGCGCACGTTCCTCTCGCATCTTGCCGCGTGTCAGATTCTCGGCGTGACCACCGGGTCGGTCCGCGACGCCGCGACCTCGTCCGAATTCAAAGGTGAGTCGCACGAGGATTCGATCCGCACCTTCTCGTCGTACTTCGACATGATTATCATGCGTTCTCCCGAGCAGGGCTTGGCGGAGAAGATGGCGTGGGAGCTTTCGAATTCATCGCGTCCGATTCCGATCCTCAACGCCGGCTCGGGCAAAGACCAGCATCCGACCCAGGCGCTTCTTGACATCTACACGCTCATGCGTTCCTTTGAGACCCAGGGCGGTATTGACGGCAAGACCGTCACCTTCTGCGGTGACCTGATGCGCGGCCGTACGGTTCGCTCGCTTTCGTATCTGCTCACGAATTTCAGGGACGTGAAGCAGATCTTCGTCGCTCCGCAGGAACTGCAAGTGCCGGCGGACGTGGTGATGATTCTCGCGAAGAAGGGGATAGACTTCGAGGTTACTGATGACCTCAAGGCCGCGACCAAGCTCTCTGATGCCGTCTACATGACGCGTATCCAGGACGAGTGGGATTCCGCCAAGGGCGCTTCGGCGAAAATCGACAATTCCCGCTTTAAGTTCGGGGCCGAGCATCTGGCGCTATTGCGAGAAGGCGGGGCGCTGTTGCATCCGCTGCCTCGCCGTGATGAGATCGCGACCTGCTGCGATCACGATCCTAAGGCGATGTACTGGCGCCAGATGCGCAACGGCATGTGGATCCGCGCCGCGTTGATTGCCGCGACCTTCGGCTTTGAGAAGACGTTGATGGACTGCGGGTACTGATGGCGGATCTCGATAACGTCTGGGGCAGGGCGATCGAACCCGAAAAACGGGGTCGGCATTCGACTTTCGCTTCGGCCGTTGCAGCATCGCTCAAGACGTTACGGACGGAGAAGAATCCGTTTTTCAACACAGTCTGCCGGAATTGGCCGCGGCTCTTTTCGGAACTGCCGGCGCGGCCAGGCGCTTGGCATGACGGCACTGTGGTTCTTTACGTCAACAAGTCGACGACGCTTTATTTGATGCGTCCGCGGCTTGCTGCGATCAAGCGCGTGCTCGGATCTCTGCCAGGAGCTCCAAGAACGATTAAGCTTAGACTGGAGATTCATAGCGAGATTTAAGGATTAGGGAGGCATATGAAAAACTTGATGGCGATAGTTGCGGTAATGGTATTGGCGGTTCATGCGGTTGCCGCGCCAGAGGTCAAGGTCAAGATCGGACATCCCAAGCTGTTTGCGGATGCTGATGAATTCATGCGGATCCGGTCGGACAAGTCTGAACTTGCCGCCTTAGTGCGTGCCAAGGTCTTCGCCGAAGCCGAAGCGGTGTTGACCGAACCGCCGGTTGAACGCGTGGTGGAAGGCCGTCGCCTTCTTTGCGTCTCCCGTCTTGCGGTTTCGCGCCTTACCCACCTCTCGATGGCGTATCGGATCTCTGACGACAGGCGATATCTCGAGCGTGCAAAGCGTGAGCTCTTCGCTCTTTGTTCGTTTTCGGATTGGAATCCTTCGCACTTTCTCGACACCGCTGAGGCGATGTTCGCCGCCGCGCTCACATACGACTGGATCTATGATCAGCTGACCGCCTCAGAACGGGAGACAGTCAGAAGGACCCTGATCGAAAAGGGGCTCAAAGCAGATCACGAGAATTCTCGGTGGATGGACTGGAACAACAACTGGAATCTCGTCTGTCATACCGGTTACCTCGCCGCCGCGCTCGTGATTTATGATGAATATCCTGAACTCGCCCACGATTATATCTCCGCTGCGATCGAATTGATGCCTAATGCGCTTAAGTCCTACGAAGGCGGAAATTTTCCGGAAGGTCCTGCTGGATACTGGCAATACGCGACCGAATACCTGAGCTGCGCATTAGGGATGCTTGAGAGCGCATGCGGAACGGTTTACGGGCTTGACCGTATTCCCGGTGTCGCCGAACAGCCCGACTACCTTGATACACTGACCGGTCCTCTTGGGACCTATTTCAACTATTCTGATTCCGAAGTTCATTTCACCTTCACCCCGCGTACTTTCTCCGTCGCGAGCTTTTATCTCGCCAAGCACTTCAACCGTCCAGACTCCCTCGCTACCTACGAGATGCCAGCTTTGCGTCGCGCGATGACTGAAAAGCCTGCTGGATCGACCCGCCGCAGTTACGGACGGCTGATGCCATTGCTGCTGTTCTGGCTGCCCGAGAAGGAGCCGCAACCGCCAGCTAAACGCGAACTCGCGACTTACCTCGGCGGAGGCAATCCCGTTGCGTCCATCCGATCCGCCTGGAACGATCGGAACGCAGCGTATCTCGCGATCAAGGGCGGTGGCCCTGGACATAGCCATTCGCATCAGGATGGCGGCAATTTTATCTTTGATCGGGATGGGGTCCGTTGGTTCTGGGACCTCGGCAGTGAGGATTACCACAAGCTCGAGCAGGCGAAGGTTGATTTGTGGAACGGGCTCCCTGGCGCCGACCGTTGGAAGATCCTGCGTTATAGCCTCGCTATCCACAATACCATCAAGATCGACGATGGTGAGCAGATCGGGCGCGGCAACGGTGTCTTTGTCAATCCTATTCCACACGGTTTCAACAAGGTGACGATCGACCTTACCTCACTCTACACGAATGCGACCAAGGTGATTCGCACCGCGGAACTCAAGGGGCGCCGCCTCGAGATTAGGGATCATATCGAGGCTAAGCCCGGCTCGGTCGTGGAATGGTCAGCCGTCGTCCATGGTTCGCCGTCCGTTAATGGCAGGGTCTTGCATCTCGCGGACTCTGGACAGACGCTCGACGTCATCGGTTCGTGCGACTGGCAGCTTAAGGACATTTCAAAGCCTCCGCACGACTATGAAAGTCTTAACGTCGGTTTCTACCGCGCGTGGATGTCGGCCGTCGTCCCCGATTCTGGTGTGCTTGAATTCTCCGCCCGCACCGAGAAGGCGCTTTCGGTCGCCGAGCGCGACCTGAAAGCGAAGCTTCCCGGGCTCTTCGCGAAGTCTGCCGCGCATTACCTTGCGCTCGACGCCGCAGCGACCCCTCAGGCTGTGGCGACGAACGATCTTTTCGAGGGTAAAGAGAAGACGCGGCTGCAGTTCCCGCACGGTTTTAACCGCGCGAAGAAGTGTCTCGATATGCGGTCCATCTACTGGTGGACTTCTGGACACTATCCAGGATCCCTGTGGTATCTTTACGAAGGCACTGGCAATGAGAAGCTTAGGGAACGCGCGATCTGGTGGACCGACCGTCTCGCCCCGAACGCGACTGCCGACACCAATCACGATCTCGGTTTCATCATGAACTGCTCGCTCGGCAACGCGCGGCGGATTCTCGCGACGGATAAGTACGACCAGCTCTTGGTTCAGACCGCGAAGACGCTTTCCCAGCGGTTTAGTTCTGAGCTCGGACTCATCCGCAGCTGGGGCGAGAAGGACGATCGAGAGACGTTCCTGGTGATTCCGGATAACATGATGAATCTTGAGCTGCTCGAAGTGGCCTCGTCCATCAGCAGCGACAAGAGCTATGACCTCGTCGCGAAGAGCCATGCGGACAAGTCGATGGTCAATCATTTTCGTCAGGACGGCGGTTGCTATCATGTGCTCAATTATGATCAGCGCCCCGGATTTGTCGGGACGGTCCAGGAGATCCGCCGCGGACAGGGCCTATCCTGCCGAACCGCATGGAGTCGCGGACAGAGCTGGGGCATTTACGGCTATACGATGATGTACCGCGAGACCGGAGAAACCCGTTACCTCGAGTTCGCGAAAAAGCTCTCCGATTTTGCCATAAACCATGCCAATATGCCCGCGGACGGAGTCCCATACTGGGATTTCGGCGCTCCTGGTGAGGAACGCGACAGCTCCGCCGCGAGCTGTATGGCGTCGGCGCTTCTCGAACTCGCCAGCTTCGTTGGACCTGAAGATGCCGCGCGCTACCGCGCTTTCGCGGTCAGACAGCTTCTCACGCTTTCGTCGCCGGAGTACTTTTCGGAGGGTGATGAGATTGGACATTTTCTGCTGAAGCACGGCGTCGGGCATAAGCCGGCCGGAGGAGAGATTGACACTCCGCTCAATTACGGTGATTACTACTATCTTGAAGCGCTACTGCGTTTCCGTAAATACATCGACGGACTCCTGTGATGCTCTTGATGTCGGTGGTTTTGGCCGCGAGCATTTTCGCGAGACAGATGGACCGAGTGGCTTCGACCGACCCTGCGCAGTGTCAGTCGGTCTATGATTCCAAGGTCATTCAGCTCATCTATGAAACACCCCTGAACATTGATTACTATGCGCGCCCGTACAAGCTTGTCCCCGGCGCCTGTGAACTTCCGGAAGTCAGCGAAGACGGCCTTACTTACATCTTCAGAATCAGGGAAAAATCCGTGACTGGTAACGGATTCCCGTCCATTGTGCACTCGTCAGACATCGTTCGCTCACTTGAGAGGCTTCGCGATCCGGATATAGTGTCGCCGAACGGCTGGTATCTGAAGTCCGTCGATACGATCAGGGCGCTCGATGACCGGACCGTCGAAATCAAGATGAAGAAGCGCCAGCATGTATTCCCGTGGATCATGGCGATGAGCGGGTGCGGCATTATGAAGGCGGACGGCTCCGGTACTGGGCCTTTCGAGCTGACGAAGTGGTGGAAAAACCATGAGATGGTCTTCACTCGCAGAAAGAATGGGGAATCTCGGAGTGAAAGGCTTTTTGATGTCGTTAAGTTCCTGGTCATTGACGACATGTCCACGCAGTGGCTGATGTTCTTGAACGGAGAGCTGGATGTGCTCGGCGAGATTTCGCAGGACAACTGGGATGCGGTTGTTGACAAGGACGGCAGTCTTTCGCCGGATATGTTGAAGGCCGGGGTGAAGATGTATTCGATGCCCACGCTGTCCGTAATGTACGTCGGACTAAACATGAATGATCCTGTGCTCGGCAAGAATAGGAAACTCCGGCAGGCGCTGAACGCCGCGTTTGATTTCGAAGCCTGGAACCGCTTCTACAGAAACCGTGCTGTGGAAGCCGGCGGGCCGGTTCCGCCGACGGTTGCGGCGGCGCTTCCTGCTGAGACATTCAAGTATCGCTTTGATCTGGAGCTGGCGAGAAAGCTGATCGCCGAGGCCGGTTATCCGGACGGCATCGATCCGGAGACCGGACGCCGTCTGGTGCTGACGGTGTCGATGGGGCGCGCCTCTCAGGACGCGCGCGAAAGGGCGGAACTGATGGCAAGCTTCTACGCGAAGATCGGCGTGAAGCTCGAGACCCAGTTCTATACTTGGGAGGCATTCATGAAGGCGGTTAACGAAGGTCGCACTCAGATGTATCAGATGGGATGGGTGGGCGATTATCCGGATGCTGAGAACTTTCTGCAGCTATTCCATTCGTCTAATGTCTCGCCCGGCGCCAATCACAGCTGCTATGCTAATCCCGAGTACGACCGCGCCTATGACGAGGCGATGGCGGCGAATACCGAGGAAGAACGCAATCGGTACTGGCGCAAATGTCAGGAGATTGTTCGCGAGGACTGTCCCTGGATCTTCACTCATGTCCCGAAGTCAAATTCGTTGGTGCGCCCATCAGTCGGTAATTATATTCCAAGTGACTTTCCCTACGGACAGGAGGCGTACCTTTGTCCGGTCGGCGAATGATGCATGGTGTGCTTTGATTTTGATATAATGTCCAGAATCTGATTTCAACATACCAAGGAGACTATAAAGAAATGAGACCGGTTGCATTAATTATCCGTGATGGCTGGGGCGTGAATCCCCGCCAGGATGGCAATTCCGTTTACGGGGCGAAGACGCCCGTCATCGACCAGATCCGCGCGCGCTATCCGCACTGCCTGCTCGACTGCTGCGGCGAGGCGGTGGGGCTGCCCGACGGTTATCAGGGTTCGTCCGAGGTCGGCCACCTCAACATGGGCGCGGGCCGGATCGTCGTCCAGGAGCTGAAGCGCATCGACGACGGTCTCTCCTCCGGCGAGCTCTTCAAGAGCGAGAAGTGGGCGAAGCTCATCGCCGACTGGAAGCAGAACAACTCCCAGTTCCATTTCTTTGGGCTGCTTCAGGACGAAGGCGTCCACGCCCACCAGGAGCACCTCTTCAAGCTGATGCGCAGGGCGCGTCAGGAGTTCCCGGAAGGGAGGATCGTCGTACATCCGTTCCTGGACGGACGCGACACGCCGCCTCGTTCGACGCTCGAATACATCGCGCGCCTCAAAACCGAGCTTGCTGCGGTTGGCAACGCCGTGATCGGTACCGCGATGGGCCGCTACTACGGTATGGACCGTTCCAAGAACTACAAGCTCACGACTGAGGCCTACAACTGCATCGTCGCGTGCGAGGGCAAGAAGGCGGCGACGATCGAGGAGGCCGTCAAGCTCGAGTACGACACCGGCAGGACGCCCGACAATACGGAGATGACGGACGAGTACATCCCGTGCTACGTGATCGGCGATTACGCCGGCATGAAGGACGGCGACGTCGTGATGCACACGAACTACCGTCAGGACC
>CALYRV010000014.1 GCA_945483525.1 uncultured Verrucomicrobiota bacterium | reverse complement strand
AGATCGACGTTCTTCGACTTGAGAAACTCAATGGCGGCGAGAACTTCAGGCGTGCGGATGCGCCCGTCATGATCAGTATCCATCAGCTCCAGCATGCGGGAATCGAAACGAACGCCTTTGACTGGCATGGAGATGGCGGTCCACTCCTTGCGGTCGGCTTCGGCAAGCGCAGCGATATCGGCACCACAGGTAAGATCGATCTGATCCATGCGACCAGCGCGGAAATATTTGAATTGATAGCTCATAGTCTTAGGTTTGAGGTTATGGTGTTGATCGAAATGGGACATCACTTCTTGATGCGTGCGACACCGGTTGCGATCGCAGCCTTGGCTACGGCCTTCGGAACGATCTTCCTCAGTTTCGGATCAAATGGGCTGGGAATGATGTAATTCACGCCGAAGGACTTGTCATTACGTGCAATCGAGGCGATCGCCTCAGCCGCAGCGACCTTCATCGCGGTGTTGATCTCCCTGGCTCGAACATCAAGAGCGCCGCGGAAGAGATAGGGAAAACAGAGCACGTTGTTGATCTGATTGGGATAATCGCTGCGTCCGGTGACCATCACATACGGCTTTTTACCGAAGGTCTTTCTGACCACTTCCGGACGAATCTCCGGATCGGGATTTGCCATCGCGAATATCGCCGGAAATTCGCCCATCGCCAGTATGTCTTCAGGACCGATCACATTCGCGGCGGACACCCCAATAAAGACATCTGCCCCCGTCATGGCCTCACGGCGAGTGAGCTTCGGCGAAACCCTGCGCAGATGTTTCGATTGTTCCTTAGACAGATCCGTCCGACCGGAATGCAGGACGCCCTTGATGTCAAACATCACAATGTCATTGGCTCCAGCTGACTTGAGCATATCGGCAATACGCGTACCAGCGGCGCCTGCACCGTTCATCACGATCTTAAGGTCCCTCATTCTCTTACCCTTAAGCGCCGCAAAATTCATCACCCCGGCAGTTGCGATCACAGCCGTTCCCCACTGATCGTCATGAAACACCGGAATGTCGAGTTCCTTTTTTAGCGTATCCTCAATTTCAAAGCACGCCGGCGAGGCGATGTCTTCGAGATTAATGCCACCGAACATTGGAGCGATCGCCTTGACAGCAGCAATGACGCGCTTAGGGTCGGTCTTACCAGAGCTCTTGCCGCCACGACGGCAGTTGTCCAGCGCAATCGGGAATGCATCGACACCAGCAAATTCCTTGAAAAGCACGCACTTGCCTTCCATAACCGGAAGGGACGCATCTGGACCGAGGTCGCCAAGGCCGAGAATCGCAGTCCCGTCCGTTACAACCGCTACCATATTTGCCTTGGCGGTATAATCAAACACCGTTTCCGGCCTTGCGGCGATAGCCTTCACAGCCGCTGCGACTCCGGGCGTGTAGGCCACTGCGAGATCCGCCTTGCCCTTCAGTGGCTTGCTCGCGATCATACGGACCTTTCCGCCGCGATGATACTTCAACACCTTCTCAACATTTACTTTAGCCATTTGATCTCCTCTTCTGAGAATCCGAAAACCGTTACCTTCACGCCAGTGGGACGCAACAACTCCATTACGATCTTCATCCAGCGCTGGTCGAAATCACAAGCAATCACAACTGTATCGACATTAAGATCACGTATCACCTTCGACGCATCATTGATCGTGCCTTTAACCTGGATGCCACCAATATACTGTCCGTGCAACAGAGGATCGTCATCTAGAATTCCGACGATAATACGACGATTGCCGGATGTGGTGTGACGAACCAACTCGCGCCTGAAAGCCGAATAGCGTAATCCCGCCCCATAAACCAGGATTCGCGAGACGTCTTTTCGCTGCATCAATCGGTTGCTGTCTAGCGCATAAAGGACATCACGAATCAAGGGACGGAAGAATCGGATCGCGGCGAAGCCACAGAACGGAATCAGCACGAACAGCGGGAACGACACGCGAAGCTTGTAGATGGACAAGCCAGGCGCAAAATACACGCCAAGGGTGCCGATGATAGCGCCAAAGGCTGCCGCTATAAAGAGTCGGCAATAATTTGAAATCACTGCTCTTGACCAGATGGTGACGTAAGCACGGAAAAAAACCAATGAAACGAACGTGGAGAACACCATTATCGGTATCGCAAGCATGAAGTCAACAACCGCTATCGGCTTCTTGACAATCCATGCGATAACGAAGTAAGAAAGCACCATCACCAGCAGGTCTGACACAATGAAGATCGGCACCGCCAAGCGCAGATATTTTCTGCGCTGGCGAATGTCGCGATCGTGCGCAATGTCCCCAAGAAGAAATGCGGCATCGTAAAGCTCGACCCTGGCAAAATTACGAGAAACGATAACAACGGCGATAGTAAGACCGAAAAGCCACAATCCGGCGCGCTGAGCGGTGAAAACGATGTTGCCGAGCGAAATCAACACCATGAAGAACGCAATGCCGTAAAGGACCCAAGCAGCCTTGCGCTGGTTAAGACCGACGGCACGGAGAATCCGATGGTGAAGATGATCCGTATCGGCGGTCATCACCTTGTCGTTACCGACAGAGGCACTTCCTCGTCTGACCAGCAGATGGCGGATTGAGCGCCTCAGAATGGCAAGCGCGGTATCAAAGATCGGAACCCCCATTGCGAGTAGTGGCACGCCAAGAGAAACAAAGAATGATCCTGGCGTATTGAAATGAAGCGGCAAGATCGCAAGGACAAAGCCGATAAACATCGACCCAGAGTCGCCGAGAAAGACCGATGCTGGGTTATAGTTGTAACGAAGAAATCCCAACAGCGCGCCAAAGAAAACCGCGTGAAAATAGGTCATACCAGTCGAGCCAGTGAACACTAGGACGCCCGCCATGCCGATGGTGGCAATCATCGCGAGACCAGTTGCAAGACCATCAAGACCGTCGATCAGATTGAAGGCGTTGATCGCACCGAGGAACCAGAACATCGTCATGACGCAGTCTAGCCATGGAGGAACCGACGGAAACACATGGGTGAAACCGACCCCCGCCCAGGCCCAAGCGCCAAAGGCCACTGCTGCCTGTCCGAGCAATTTTAACTTCGGCGAGAGAGACCATTTGTCATCCGCATAACCGAGCGCAACAATTGCCGAACCAAGGACAACTAACGGTAGAAAGCCAGACACTCTGTCCGGAGTCATCAACGAATCGCCATACAATCTGAGGAACAACGAATAGGCGATAACAACGGACAGATAAATCGCCACGCCGCCTCCGCGGGGAATGGGAATCTTATTGATGCGACGCGCATCTGGCTTATCAACCATTCCAAGTCTGCGATTGACTCCGCGGACGATTGGAGTAAAGATCAAGGATAGCAGCAACCCTCCGAATCCAAGCCCAAGCAATCGCAGAATCGTAAGCTTCATTTCACAATCCCTTTTAGGAATCCGAGAAAGCGTTCCATCGTAGCATCATCAGCACGCGACGCCGAAACGGTCAGCATCACCCAACGATCTATCCGTCCGAGTATAGACCTATCCCAGACATCGGTAAAGATACGGACAAAATGAGACGATGTACGGAATCCGCTTCCGTTAACAAACGTATATGCAAATCCGGCCCTGCCATCCGACTCATTGATCAAGGTAAGCTTACGCCACGAAGTTCCGCCAACATCAATCGTATGCGGATCGGACATCTGAAAACCCTGTCCCGGGAGACACAGTTCAGGACGATGGACGGAACTCTTGCTACGTCCGCCGACCACAGCGGAGACCTGAAACCAGCTGCCGTCATCGAAACGATACAGACGACGAAATATCACGGTGTCTTTCGGCAAGGTCTCTCGCTCGGCATCACTCATTCCCAACTCTTCAAACGTCGCACCTACAATCTCAGGAAACACAACCGAAGGCGCAGGCATCAACATCGTATCGGGAGTGCGGACCTGCCAAGCCATAGCCACAACCACTATCGTCGTCATCAGACACGGGATCAACTTGCGCATTTCTCAGCCCCCCTGGAAATCAACGTCGAAGTGCCGAGCATGAATCCGATGGCTACGATGAAGGTCACGTATCCAGAATAATCATGATAAAAACCAGTCGCAAAATCCGGCGAAAAACAGGATCCGACAAATGCAATGGAAAGAATTCTTGCAATATTACCGACGATGGCTATTGGCACAGAGAAAGCGAATAGCAGCACTCTTCTCGCCCAGCCTGGCTGATTGAAATAGGCGTAACCAGCCGTCAGCGCCATCAGCGCGAAGAGGGATCGAAGCCCGGAACAAGGTGCGGCAACGTCAATCCCAAACGAACCATCAGCGGCTGCAATCACCGTGCCGGAACGAACGACATCTGCGCCAAACGCGTCAAGAATGGCAGTAGACACAGAAACGGTCAATAGACGAAGGTTGACTGTGACTACGTCCAGATAGGTCGCAAACGGCATGCAGAAGCAAAGGAATAGCGAAGGAAACGCTATCCTGGCTGCGGTCTTCCGTCCGAAATACGTCCACGCGAGTGCAATTATAGTCAATGCGAATCCAAGGATCTCGAGGCGAAGTTGCGATCCGCGGATGCCGAGAAATCCGATGAACATCGCCGGCAGCGAAAGGAATAACCCTATCCATGACGGATCAGCAATAGTCTCAATTATCCTGCGTCGTTCGCACCAGAGCACGTAGAGCGAAAACAATGGAACATACCAGGCGTAACTCATATCCTCTTCAGGACAGGAGAACGCGCCGGGCGCATGACGGAGGAACATCAGATGGTAACCGACCACCACGGCGACGAATGCAGCCGCGAAAAGCAAACACCGAGACCTAAGCTCACGGGTCATTCGTCCAGAACCCCCGCTACCAAAATGCTGACCGTCGCACCGTCGAGCACGAATACGGCATCGGACGAACCTACGGTCGCATAAGTGTCTCCGTCTTCGTTAAGAACATTGCCAAGCAGGATGTTGCGGCGGACAGAATCCTCCAGAAGTCGATCGACCGCGATTGTGAAACTTGGATTTTCCAATCCGTACTTGGCGAGTTCTCCAGGAGCCAGCTTAAGACGAGCGACGGACTTGGCTTTAAGTGACGAAAGCGCAGACAAAAAAGCGGCCAAACGCTTTGGATCGACCACACCGGGACGTCCGGACGACTCAACATTCCATCCCTTTCGATCTGGATCGAACACTACCGATGCCGGCTTTGACGCACCTAGGGAGGAAACGACGAGACGCTTAACCGTCGCGGGGTCGATTTCGAGGACGGACTTTGAACGCAGCTGTTCAAATCCTTCGCTGCCGAGGAAAGCCTCCTTGGCCACGGCCACCGCCGGAGAATCGTTCGCAAGCGAAACCTTAACACCGGCTTCTTCAATGTCGGCAGCTCTCATAACGAGCAACTTGTCAAGCATTGCCGACACCGCCGTGTCGTCCGCCGCAGCCGACACAGGCGAATCAAGACGCCAAGACCCGTTGTCGCCACGAGCAAGCAGATAGAGCGTCTCTCCATCAAGGATTGAAATACGCTGAATCGCCGACTTCTCAAGCGGGAAGAGCCGCCCGTCAATCAGCGCGCCTGCATCAATCGAAACAATCTCCTTCGCAGCAGAAGTCACTGTCGCAATGGCCGAGCCACCTTGAACCAACGCATAAACAGAGTCAGAATCCGATGCGGCTCCGAACGAAATAGGATAGTCGCGTCCATCAGCGGCGCGGAACATAATAGTCTCGCAGGACTCAGGATCAAGCCCAAATCCGGCCAGCAAGGCAACGGACGCCGTCAAGGTCTCGTTGGAGGCGCCGACCGGCCAGACGAATTTTTTTGCCTCGCAGGAGAGGACGGTCTCGACTATCCGCTTAACGGCGACACTCGAGGCCATCGCATGATGCGGCTCGGTAATCTCCCAGCGTTCGCCCCTTTTCTCAAGTCGGATCGCGGCGGTTTCGCCTCGTCGAATATCAATCGACTGAACCTCTTCGGGCGTAACGCGAAAGACCGATCGGCGGCGCCAAGCATCGATGGAAAGGTCTGCGGCCGCAAATACTTCGTTCTGCACGATATATACGGTCTGAAAACCTTCAACTGCGGCATAAACTCCTTCGCCAGAATGAACCGCATCGCCGAAAGCGACCACATCCTCACCGGAAGAGGAAACGACCTTGAGCTTCAAGCGTGGACACTCCAATCCAAAATCTGCAAGAGTACGACCAAGCTTGACAGCATCTGACTCGCTCAGCGCATCAACAACCGGCGAAAAGGCAAGCGCGTCGGAAAGTCTGGCTACCGCCGACTGATCAGCCACCGCTCTGAACGGAAGTACGATACGCCAGAGGTCTGTCTTCTCCAGACGAAACGTCCCCTTCCCTTGCGCGGAAAACTCGTAGGCGATGGCACCGTCAGAAGCACTCAACAACGAACGACGACGAACGACTTCCGAACGGACGGGACGAAAGAAATCCAGCCAAAGATGAGCTCCTACGACAAGGAGAAGAGCCATCAACAGAAAAATCAGCGCCCGGCGATTGCTCATTTGCGTGTCCTCCTTCTCCACACGATCAGCAGGAGCGCCAAGGCGACAGCGGAGGGTATCGCAATCGCAGCGACAGTCAGCAATCGCAGACGTCCGCGACGATCAAGCCCAGTGACGAATAGTTCTCCATCCGAGCCTCCCGAAGTGAGTGCATGCGAACCCGAAAGATAAGAGATGCAGTTCAAGAAGAAATCACGATTGGCGTTAGCACGGGATTCCAGCTGTGAATTACGAACAAAGGCAACATCGCCGATTACAACAATACGCGTAGGTCTGATTGCGATGTCGCTGCCAGCTGCTGATCCGCGCTCGAGAACGACCGCGGCTGAAAGTGATTCGGTTTCGGCAAGCGAACAGAACTCTATGCTATCCGCATCCGACGTACCCCCCGCCGCAGCGGAAGGTGCAAAGAGCACCGGACGTTCAAGCACAATCTGCGAACCTTTGAGAGGGTCGGAAATCGGATGATCTCCGAATTCTGATATGACCGAATCGGTTCCTGTAAGCGTACGAACCGGCTTGCCCGCAACACCCTTAACAATCGCGCCCCACGAAGGAATAAGGGTTGAAAGCAACGCAGACTCGGCCCCTTCGGCAAGTATGAGCAATCGACCGCCCTGACGTAGAAATGCGTCGATGCGAGCGGTTTCTGCCCTGGAGAAGTTGCGTTTGGAACCTGCGATGGCAATCAATGCGCAATCCGACGGAATCTTCGCCTCGCTCGCAAGATCAATGTTGAAGTTGCGATATCCGTCACGTGATAACTCGCGTGCGATATCACTCATCCCCGAAGAACCGTAATCCGAGAAAGAAGACTCACCATGACCACAAGTCCAGTAGACGGCATTTCGAGACGGTGGAACCGTCAGTCGCAAAATGGCGCTTGCGCATGTACGTTCTCCCCAACCATCCGCAAGACTGACAGTAACGCGACGTCGATGATTAGAGAAAACGAGTGCGGGCGGACTGACACCGTCTCGCACAAACCTACCCGCCTCACCGACGTCCCAACGCGGATCGACATACACGATGTTGATCTTGGAACCTCCTACCGACGCCGATTCCCGAGCAAGAGAACGTAACAGATGCGAGACCGAACGGAACCGACGGTCGCCGCGTGAGACGAGGCTGGTGATAGTTATATCGCCACGGGACTCGGCGAGAATATCACGTGTCCGCTGAGAGAAACGCACCTTCCCGTCGCCCATCGGAAATTCGAATCTAAGGTCAAGACGCGCGGCCAGTACAACCGACAATGATGCAACGACGACCGAAAGCGCAATCGTAACCATCGTCGACACCCGCCGCCCGATAGCCCGCCGTCCGATAAAGCGGGTCGCGAACACAGCCTTGACCGCTATAAAGAGCGCAGTGAGCACGCTTAATGCATAAAACACCACTACCGACAACGATATCGCTCCAGCGGCGATATCAACCGCATGTGCCTCAAGCGGAAACTCACCGAACGTTCCAGAACCCGACGGAAACCATGACACAAGAGCATACCAGACTCCGTGCGGAATCGCCCAAACGACCGCAATCGATACCGTTGCGGACGCAACTGTGTTAAGAAAAAACGCCGATACCGCTACCGTCGCCGAAGAATATAGGGCGCATTGCATCGCCAGCACCAGCAGCGCAGGGAGAAACGCGCCGAGACTCACACCTTCGAGAGCCTCTGGCGCAAGAAAGAAAAGCGACGTGAGATCAATCACCAGCGAGGCGACCACCGCAGAAAAAGCAATTATGCAAACACCGAGGAATTTGCCGAGCACCAGATCTCGTTCGCGTACCGGCAGCGAAAGTAGCATATCCATACGCCCTACACGACGATCTTCACTCCATGAATCCATCCCGAGTAGCACGCATAGAAACGGCAGTACTGGCACGATCGAAAGGGTCCACAACGACGTTAGGGACATTCTAGACCCTTCAGCAGGATCGAGCGAAAAAGCGAACAGCGCTGCCGATACCGCAAGGAACGCCCCGATGACCAGTGCAGTAGAGCAAAGATTACGCGCGAGACCGATAGTACGAGAACAGGTTACCGACTGTACACTCATTCGGCACCTCCTTCCAACGCCACGTCAATTCGTGCACGCAATTCTGCGGGATCTGTACCCTGTGCGGATATCGACGCCGAAATCACGCCATCTTTGAGGATCAAGAAACGAGTAGACCACTTCATCAGATCCTCGATCTCATGTCCCGTTATAATGACACTGGAGAACGCTGCGGCGCCGGAAAGAATCTCGCCGGCCGCCTGTCTCATCGATGTGTCAAGACCGGCAAGAAAATCGTCGAGCAACAGTACCCTAGGGCGCAACAGCAACGCATCAGCAAGCGCCACGCGTTTCTTCTGCCCCGCTGAAAGATTCCTGATGACCGTCCGCATAAGCGGATCGGAAATCTGACTTATCTCAGCCGCTTCGCCGATCCGCCGACGAATGCGTTTAATTGGTTCGCCCTTGAGGCTCGCGCGATAGGAGAGGTACTCCTTGACGGACATATCCTCATAAAGCGACGTCTTTTCTGGAAGATATCCGAGTTGACGCCGGTATTTCAACGGTGCCGCGAACGCGCTTTGTCCATCACTGAGCACCATCCCCGAATCGGGAGCAATCAAAGTGGCAAGAATACGCAACAACGTCGTCTTGCCTGCACCGTTATCACCGAGGATGGAAACCGTCTCGCCGGGAGAAACCACGAAAGAAACATCCCGGAGAACAGGATTCATATAAGAGAAAGCGATATTGCGGACTTCAAACATTACTTGCTTTTCTCGTTAAGATATCCGGCATATCCGCCCTTAACCTCTGGATACACCACCTTGATGCCCTTCCTCTCAATCGCTTGACGAATGTTTTCCTGTGCAACCTTCATCGAATCATAACGGAGGGTCAGCGTCTTCTTGGTAAAATCGAACAAACACGACCCTCCATCCACCCCGCCGTAGGCAGTGACCGCCTGCATGACGAGCGGCTTATTCTCCTCGGTCAGTCCCGGAATCTCAATTGTGAATTCGCGGACATCCGAACGGCGGCATCCGCCGATCATGCACAAGCCGATCAGCAACAAGAGAAAGCGTCGAACAGCAAAAGGATTGATTGATTTCATATCTTACTTAAAGGTTGTGACATCGGTGTCAGGACCAAAAGGAGAAAGCTCCCTCAGGTTCTTAATCACCCTGGGAAGATTCTCAAGCGTGTAATCGATGTCCGACTCCGTCGTATAGCGCGAAAGCGAAAAACGGACCGACCCGTGAACTGCAGTAAAGGGCACACCCATCGCCCGGATCACATGGCTGGGATCTAGCGATCCCGACGCACAGGCAGAGCCAGTTGAGATGCAGATCCCAAGATCGGAAAGATGATACGCAATCGCCTCGCCTTCGATGTACTGAAACGAAACGTTGAGCGTGTTTGGCAGGCGATTCGCCCGATCACCGTTAACGAGCACATCGGGACAAGAAGCGAGAATCCCCTTCTCGAGCTTATCGCGCAGACGCGAAAGCTTCTCCGATTCTTCGTCCATTCCGAGCCGAGCCAATTCACAGGCCTTTGCGATCCCGACTATGTACGGAACGTTTTCGGTGCCCGCACGACGACCAGACTCCTGATGCCCTCCAAGCATGAACGGCTTTATCTTGGTTCCCTTGCGGCAATAGAAGATGCCGATTCCCTTCGGAGCATGGAATTTGTGCCCAGACATCGAGAGCATGTCGACCGGGACTTTCTTCACGTCCACAGGAATCTTCCCCGCCACCTGGACGGCGTCAGTGTGGAAAATGGCACCATACTTGCGACACAGGTCGGAAATCCTTTCCACCGGAAAGATCACTCCCGTCTCGTTATTGGCCCACATGATAGAGACCAGCTTAGGGCCTTTCGTATTCGCAAGTTCGTTTTCAAGCGCGACGACATCAAGATTGCCGAGCTTATCGACCCCTATCTGCACCACCTCATGACCCGAAGCCTTGAGCCGATTGCAGGGCTGCAGAATCGCAGGATGCTCGACCGCGGAGGTGATGACCTTTAGTTCCCTCCCATACCAATCGGCGGTACCACGAACAGCGGTATTATTAGATTCGGTTGCACAGGAGGTGAAGTAAATCTCCTCCGGTTCGCAATTCAGGAAACGCGCCACTTCCTCTCGTGAACGCGCAACATACTTGGCAACTTCACCGCCAAACGCATGCATCGAACTGGGGTTGCCGTAAAGCTCATTAAAAAACGGGAGCATCACGTCCCGAACCTCGGGAGCCACCATCGTGGTGGCATTGTTATCAAGATAGACAGTTTTCATTTGATCAGATTCCGTAAGTAAATCCCATAGGTCGACTTACCATATCCCTCCGCAAGTTTAACCAACTGATTTGCATCAATCCAGCCGCTCCCGAACGCGATCTCCTCAAGACAACTGATCTGCAGTCCCTGACGATCGATGATCGTACGGACGAAATTCGTAGCGTCGGCTAGCGACTGATGGGTGCCGGTGTCCAGCCAGGCGAAACCGCGGGACATAAGCTGACACTTCAGCTCTCCACGGCGCAGGTATTCACGATTGACATCGGTGATCTCGTACTCACCCCTTGCGGACGGCTTCTGCGCCTCGGCGATACCGATCACGGAATTAGGATAAAAGTATAGCCCCACCACCGCGTAGTTCGACTTGGGGTGCTCTGGCTTCTCCTCAAGCGACACGACATTACCCTGCCCGTCGAATTCAACCACGCCATAACGCCCGGGATTGGATACGCGATATCCGAACACAGTCGGCCGCTTCGAAGAGCTGGCCTCGCGAAGCATCCGCGGCAGTTCGGCACCGAAGAAAATGTTGTCGCCGAGGACCAGGCACACATCGTCATCGCCGATGAATTCCTTGCCGATCGTAAATGCCCGCGAGAGCCCGTTCGGCACCTCCTGGACCATGTACGAGAACTTCATCCCAAGCTGCGAACCGTCGCCGAGCAGGCGCTCGAACATCGGCAGATCCTGTGGCGTGGAGATAATCAATACTTCACGTATTCCAGCAAGCATCAGCGTAGACAACGGATAATAAATCATCGGCTTGTCGTAAACTGGAAGCAATTGCTTGGAAACCACCTTGGTCAGCGGATGAAGACGCGAGCCGGCGCCACCCGCGAGAATAATACCCTTCCTCATCGATTACCTCCTGCAAAGACCCCGGCAACCGGAATCGTTCGCGTTGGTTCATGATACACGAAGAATAGACAAGGTCGATTACAGATGAAACGCCGACTCTTCGCAACGCTAATCTCCTCATTCACAGATTTGCGCTCAACACAACGTCCTCGCGGACCACTTTCATCCAATACAAAACGGACGCGTTGCAACACGCTGGACAAGGGGGCCTGCCCGATGTCGATATCATTGAAGCCACCGATAGGAAGCCTGTTGGAACGATAGGCCGGAGAAAGGTCGACAACAGTGTCGATCGTAATCTTGGGCAGAACCACAGCGACACTCCCGCGATAAACACCAGGATCAGTAATCGAACGAATCATGACAAGTGCGGTATCCAGTTTATCGGCGGCGAAATCCTCGCGGACCGACGAGAGCTTGTTTCCGGACGCCGGAAGTACCGCATGAAAGAACGCCCCGTCGCACATCGGCAGTCTCAGCATGGTGAAACGATCGGTCTCCCAAAGCTCAGCGGCTCGAACATCGGCCATGGCAGGAACCTCGCTGCGGACACCATCCTCACCGACAAAACCGATCTGCCGACTGTTCGCCGTAGGAAACGGTTCGGCCCAATGGCAACGGAACGATTCGAGATCAACAAAAGACACGCCCCGGCCCCTAATGGCATCAACGGCGGCGGGGATCTTGAAATCCTCCATCTCGCCGTCCATCGCAGCCCGGAAATAGCTTTCGGCACCTTCGGCTGACGGCTTGACCGAGCACGCCTGGGTGTTGTATTCAGACTGAATGTAGGATCGGAATCTGGGTGCAATAAGGCGCAATGACGAAGCAAGAAACGCCCGTGCTGACACCAGTCTGAAATCATTAGTCACTGCAGACGCGTATCGATCCGCAATTGGACGATACACATTCTCGTATCCGACCAAAACCCCGAGCGCCTCAACGAACTTCGACTTTTCAATCGGCCCGAAGGCTTCACTGATCACCACCGAATCAATCTCGAACGCATACGGAGAACACACCGCGCTCTTGGTCGAATCGGGAATAACTGCATTAAATGCGGACATCGAGAATCCCGGCGTGCGCCCCGCCAACGCCAGACAGGGAAGCAACAACAGTAACAGAAGAACAGGAACTCTCTCAACCGACATCACTCAACTCTCCGCAGAACCTTCACTGACCGACCTCAAGCCGTGCAGCCAGACGATCAGGCAGACCAGCAGCGCGAATCTTCGCCTGCGCAGCGGCGATATCATAAGCTAGACGCCTAAAATATACGCTCTTCGCCATTGGATCATAGATCACATACGATGAAGCCGGATTAAGATCGCGCGGTTGGCCGACCGAACCAACGTTAATGAAGTACTTCCGCCCAGGCGAAAGTCGGAACGCCCCGCCAGGAAGTTCGGCAGGATCAATACGAAACACCCCATTAAGAGAGCGCTCGTAAATCATCGGACAATGGGTGTGACCATGAAAACAAAGCGGGACCTTCTGGCTTATGAAGTTAGCCTCGGCCTGAAGGATGTCAAATACATAACCGAAGTTCTCCGGATTGTCCATCGTCGCGTGAACAATCGTCATCCCCATCTTCGTAATCGTGAAAGGAAGCCCCTTAAGCCAAGAAAGGTCATCGGCATCCAACTGACCGCGCGTCCACTCGATTACCGCTGCCGCACTAGGATTGAAATCGGAAAGATCCTTGTCGGTAGCGGAAACGTAATCGTCATGATTGCCTTTCACCACCGGACACCCCAGATCACGGATAATCTTAAGACATTCAGCTGGAGCCGCATTATAACCGACGACGTCTCCGACACAAAGGAAATCGGTAACTCCGTACTTACGGCAGTCATCGAGCACGACGTTCAGCGCGTCGACGTTCGCATGGATGTCACCGAGTATTGCGATTCTCTTTCCCATCACTTTAGCAACGCGGCCGCAACCAGAAGATCATCGGGCGTGGTAATTTTAATGTTAGGACGATTTGATACAAAAATCTTAACCGATCCGCCGTTAAGTTCGACCGCCTGACAGTCGTCCGTAACCTCAACCTTACCAATCGCCTTATAAGCGTCACGAAGGACACGGAATTGAAAAGCCTGTGGAGTCTGAACCTGCCAGAGCTTCTCTCTGGGCTCGGTCCTATCAATGGTAGTACCCTTCTCAACTACCTTTACAGTATCAATCATGCGACGACCGACAGTCGCACCGCCAGCACGGGCGCCGAGTTTGATGACTTCAGACACGAGCGCAGGCGTAACCAATGGACGCGCGGCATCGTGAACGACAACCACTCTAGTATCAATGTCACAAGCGGACAGCCCAGCGATCACAGAATCCTGACGGCGGTTGCCGCCAGGTACAATCTTGTCAAGCTTAGAGATTCCAAACATCTGACAGACAGCTTTGGCGGCGAGCTGTTGATCTTTACGGACTACGAGAACAATGCGATCAACATCGACACACTTCTCAAACGCCATTAGCGACCAGGCGAGAACAGGCTTGTTAACCAGCGAAAGGAAAGCCTTGTCGGTTCCAGCTCCCATTCTCTCCGATTTACCTGCCGCCAGGATTATCGCGGTAGTCATTTCCTATCCTCCTTTAGACGAGATTTTTTCCGCAGCACTTCTTGTATTTCTTTCCGGAACCGCACGGACACGGATCGTTACGACCGATCGCGGCAGCGACGGCAGGACGAGCCGACATCAACGGCACGGCGCCAGCGACGGGACCCATAGGACGTGGACGAGACATCATCGAGGCGAAAACGTCGGCAACGGTCTTCTTCGAGTCCGACGACGACGCATTGGAAGAGCGTCCTTCGTCACCAGCTGACACCCCGTCTCCTTGCAACGCTGCAACGCGCCGCAAAGCCGCCTGCATGCGCGTTGCAGTAGCGCTCTTAAATTCGCTCGACACTACTTTGGCTTTGACCGACGTCATCAACGTCTCAAACATGAAGAACGCCTCTTTCTTGTACTCAACGAGCGGATCTCGCTGACCGTACGAGCGGAGGTTCACTCCGTGGCGCAAATCGTCCATCGCCCGCAGATAATCCTGCCACTCACGGTCAATGACCTGAAGGAACACTCCGCGCTCCATATACGGCAACGTCGCCTGATCCTCACTCGCGCACTTCGCCTCATACGCCTCCTCAACACGATCCATTACCAGCTTACCAGCGACCTCCGGCCGCCCCATCAGCGGCGCCAGCTCCTCCTCTGTCACCGTAATCGGGAAGGTAACGCCGAGCCAGTTCATGAAATCTCCGAGTTGCCCGTCCTTCTCAGAGAAAAGATACCTGTCAGCCTGATTTATAACGAGATCATTCATCACATCGAGAATCAGATTGTGAACAGTCTTCTGATCTCCCTTCAAGACTCGCCCGCGAAGCTCGTAGATGACACTGCGCTGCTTGTTCATCACATCATCGTATTCAAGCGTCCGTTTACGGACAGAGAAATGCTGCTGCTCAACACGACGCTGGGCGGTCTCGACGGAACGATTAAGCCACCGATGCTCCATCACCTCGCCCTCCTTCATGCCGAGACGCTCCATGATGCCAGCGAGCTTCTGCGAACCGAAAAGCCGCATAAGATTGTCTTCAAGCGAGATGAAGAACTGCGACGAGCCCGGATCACCCTGACGCGAACAGCGCCCGCGCAACTGGCGGTCGATACGACGCGACTCGTGACGTTCGGAACCAATCACATGAAGACCGCCAAGTTCGGTAACCCCCTCGCCCAGCTTGATATCGGTACCGCGCCCTGCCATATTCGTCGCAATCGTAACCGCCCCACGCTGACCCGCCAACGCCACAATCTCGGCCTCCCGTGCATGATTCTTGGCATTCAAGACTTCATGTGGAATATGCGACATCTTAAGCATGCGGGAAAGTACTTCCGAGGTATCGACCGTAACCGTACCGAGCAATATCGGCTGGCCCTTCGCGTGACGCGCAGCAACATCAGCGATAATCGCCTTATACTTCTCTCTCTGCGTCCGATAGATCTGGTCATTATAGTCAACTCGATTAACCGGCTTGTTCGTAGGTATCGAAACAACGTCGAGCTTGTAGATTGACTTAAACTCCCCAGCCTCAGTTTCCGCCGTACCAGTCATACCGGAGAGCTTCTTGTAAAGACGGAAGTAGTTCTGAATCGTAATCGTAGCGAGAGTCTGAGACTCCTTCTCGATGTCAACCCCCTCCTTCGCCTCCACCGCCTGATGGAGGCCGTCAGACCACCGACGCCCAGGAAGAACGCGACCCGTGAACTCATCGACGATATAAACGTGGTTGTCCTGCACGACATAGTCAACGTCTTTCTCGTAAAGCGAGTACGCACGGAGAAGCTGATCTACCACATGGACACGGTCGGACTTCACCATAAATGAGGACTGAGCGTCACGGCGACGCTCAAGCCGCTCGGCGTCGCTGAGCGACTTGTCGCCATCGATAGCGGACATCTCCGCGGCAAGATCAGGCAACACGAAAAGCTTCGGATCCTGAGGACAGATCTTCTCACAACCCTTGTCGGTAAGAGCGACCTCGCGGGTACGCTCGTCAATCGTGTAGTAAAGCTCGTCCTTCAGCTGACGGGCATGCTCCTTGAACATTTCCGAGAGGAACTGAACCTCGACCGTCTCGTGAATACGCCGAATCTCGGCGTCTTCAAGCATATGCATAAGCTGTTTATGCTTGGGTGTCGAGTGATAAACCTGATAGATACGGTCGCGAGCCTTGTCAGTATCTCCGCTCTCCAGCGCCTGCTTTGCCTCACGGATGAAATCATTGCACTGAGCCGTCTGCACGCGCACGATCGCAGAGACCATTGGATTGACCTCGTGATAGATGTGCTCGGTAGACATCGTCGCAGGACCAGAGATGATCAGCGGGGTGCGAGCCTCGTCAATAAGGATCGAGTCGACCTCGTCGACGATTGCGAAGTTATGGCCGTTCTGTACCACCTGCTCGGGACTCTGCGCCATACCATTGTCACGCAGATAGTCAAAACCAAACTCGCTATTGGTTCCGTAAGTGATATCGCAGGCGTACTGTGCACGACGTTCATCACTGTCCATCGAATTCTGAATACATCCGACAGTAAGACCGAGAAACTTGTACAGATGCCCCATCCAAGACGCGTCACGCAACGCCAGATAGTCGTTAACGGTGACGAGATGGACATTCTTGCCAGCCAAAGCATTGAGGTACATTGGAAGCGTCGCGACAAGTGTCTTACCCTCGCCGGTCTGCATCTCCGAAATCGCACCCCGATGAAGGACGATACCGCCGATTAACTGCACATCGAACGGAATCATATTCCAGGTAAGAGTATGACCACATACCTCCTCGGTCGTACCGCAAAGCTTGCGGCAGGCGTTCTTTACAAGCGCATAGGCCTCAGGAAGAATCGCATCAAGAGACTCTCCTTGGGCAACACGGTCTTTAAACTCCTGAGTCTTCTTGGGATAGTCTTCAGCCTGGAGGTTGAGCTTTTGGTATTCCTCCTCGATACGGTTGATTTCCTTGACAATCGGCCATAGCTTTTTCAGCTCGCGATCATTCTTGGTCCCGATAAAAAACTTCAACAAATTCATATATAGTATATTATATCATAAACAGCGGCTGATTTGCCGCGGAAAATGAGAAGAATATCGGCAAAACGGACTAATCCCGCACCAATCAACGGACTTAAAACAATAGTCTCGGAAACAATGCCAGAGAAGACATATTCGCAGCACCTGCCGATATCCTCCTGCCCGAACAGGACCTAGAACGACATGTGCAGCACCGGGAAGACCACGCCCAGCAAGAGATCACTGCTCACCATTGAACAGGGCGTTGGTGGCGTAATACGGATCGGAGGTGTAGCGACATCCAAGACGACGAAGCCCTGCCTGATCGCCGGGCGTAACCATATGAGTCATATGGACTTCGCATCCACGCAGCTCATTCAACTTCTCCATCGCCATGCCGGCGGCAGGGTTCGCCGCCGAGGAGATCGCCAGCCCGATCAGCGTCTCGTCGAGATTGAGCGAGGTATAACCGACCTTGAGAATGTCCTGCTTCATGTGCGAGACGGCCTGGATGATACTCGGACCAATCAGCGGAATCTGCGCAGGGATACCGGCGAGCGTCTTTACCGCGTTCATCACGCAAGCAGCAGCCGCATGCATCTCGTCAGAGTTCTTGCCGGTAACAATGCGTCCGTCCTTCAACTGGATCGCGGCGCCTGACACAATCGTGCCGCCGGCCTTGCCCTTGCCCTGGATCTGAGCCTCTTCCGCGGCCCTGCGGGCGGCCTCGACAACAATACGGTCTTCAGTCTTCAGCCCGAGTTTGTCCATCAGCTCCTTCGCCCGTTCGACCGACTCTCGGTCCGTCGAGCCTTCGGCAAAGGCACATTGATAACGGAGGAATCGGCGAATGATCTCCTGCTTAGAGGCGTTGCGCACAACCTCATCGTCGGTAATTCCAAAGCCGATGCGATTGACACCCATATCCGTCGGAGACTTGTAAGGGCAGGTGCCCTTCGTCATCTTCTGCCAAATCGCCACCAGCAACGGAAACGCATCGACATCACGGTTGTAATTCGTGGTCGTCTTGCCGTAAGCCTCGAGATGATACGGATCGACCATATTCTTGTCGTTGAGGTCGATCGTCGCCGCCTCGTAAGCGATGTTAAGAGGATGCTCGAGTGACAGGTTCCACACTGGGAATGACTCAAACTTCGAGTAACCGGCCACATTACCGCGACGGTACTCGTGATAGATCTGCGTGAGGCACGTCGCGAACTTGCCCGAACCAGGACCGGGCGCGGTGACCACAACGATCGGCTTCTCGGTCTCCACGTACTCGTTCTTGCCGTAGCCCATGTCGGATACAATCGTATTCACATCCGCTGGATATCCTGCGGTCTTGTAGTGATAGTACACACGAATTCCACGACGCTCGAGTTTAGCACGAAACTGCTTAACCGCAGGCTGCTCTTGATAACGTGTGATCACAACGCCACGTACGGTGAGCCCAAGATTCCGGAGATCGTCGATAAGTTTGGTCGCATCATCTGCGTAGGAGATGCCGAAATCGGCGCGCATCTTCTTGCGCTCGATGTCGCCAGCGTAAAGGCAGAGAATGACCTCGGCCTGATCCTTCAGCGTCTGCAGAAGACGCAGCTTGACGTTGGGATCATAGCCCGGAAGGCACCTCGCCGCATGGAAATCGTTGATCAGCTTGCCGCCGAACTCCAGGTAAAGCCGCCCGTACTTGCCGGCGCGACGACGAATCTCCTCTGACTGTTCCGCAAGATACTTCTCGTTATCAAAGCCAAGTTTCATAACCGTATGGGTCCACTCTCAACCTTCATTCTAAACCTTCGACCTCATTTACCGTTGATTTCGGCAAGGATCTTCTCGATCTTCTCCTTACACTTCCCGCATCCGCCGCCAGCCTTAGTAAAGTTAGTGACCTCTTCGACCGTGGTAAGAGAGTTCTCGGTGATCACGCGGCGAACCTCATTCTCGCTGACGTTATAACACGTACAGAGAAGCTCATCCTCGAGGTTCTTATCGGTCTTCTCTCCAGTCTCAAAGTTCTTAATCGCCGCCTCCATCGCCTCACGGCCCATGACCGAACAGTGCATCTTCTGGGGAGGTAGCCCGCCGAGATAGTCGGCTATCTGTTGGTTCGTAATCTGTTTCGCCTCTTCAAGTGTTTTGCCAATCACCATCTCGGTAAGAGCAGACGACGAGGCTATGGCACTCGCACATCCAAACGTCTGGAATTTCGCCTCAGCGATCCTGCCATCTGGACCGAGCTTGAACTGAAACTTGAGGGCGTCTCCGCAGGCGAGCGATCCAACCGTCGCCTCACCGTCAGGGTTTTCGATGGTGCCGACGTTCCGCGGATTGCGAAAGTGGTCCATCATCTTCTCCGAATAATTCCACATGATCAAATAACCTTTTTAACCTAGAACGGTACACAAGTATACCATATTTTGATACTGACCGTCCATTAAAATACTAATAGTTGTTGACGGCGACATCCCTCTTCACCACTGAGCCTTGTCTACGAAATCGGCGATTTTCCGCAGCGAAGGGATGATTTCGAGCGGATATGAACATCCAAAACGTTGCTCTGCCTCCATGACCAATCGGAGATGCATGACCGAATCCCACGCTGGGACAGTCCCCATTGCGGTTCCTCCGTCGATACTGTCACGTGACACCCCGAGCATTTCCGCGACGAACGCGACAAAAGCGACACGGAAAAGATCTCGGACCGTGCGGAGCTTCATGAAACCTTCAATCAAGACTGGGGCCCCGTAGTCGTTCTCAAGCGTAACCATCAATCCGAACGCATTCAGCGAACACCACTCTGGCACCCGCCGGAAATCATCATCAATCCCGATCGAATCGACCTCCAGTACGTCTGCGATCTTCTCAAGAAAACTGCTCATACGCAACTCCTCGACTTTTCACCGCCACACACTCTTGGTTTAGTCACGGCGAATCCAATAACGCCAAAGGAAGTTATGACGGACACCACGCCCAGCCAAGTCGGCAGCGTCCACGGCGGAAAAGGCGTGGACATCTTCGGTCCGCGTGGCTTCAAGACACCGACAAGATAGACGTCTCGACTGCCGGGATAGTAGGCGAGCGACTTGATCAATCCCGCCTTCACCATCTGCGCGACCTGCGGATGATTGAACTGCTGCTTCGGCAGGAACGTCATCTGCATTTCGGCGTTCTTCGCCTTGGCCGCAGACATGTCAACCGGTGCACAGAACTTATGGTCGACACGTACAAGGTCGAATGCGCCGACGAGGATCACCGCGACCAGTGCAGCCAGAGGAAGTTTCACCATGAAGCCGCCTGCCGCCCCTTCCCGGCGGAGTGCGGTGAACCGTGCCGCCGCTTCGATGCCGAAACCGGCAAGCACAACGATGCAGAACTCAAAGAGATGATACCACTTCACGGGAGCACGAAGATAATCGCCGAACGGCAGCATGTAGACGATACGGTAGACGGGCTCAAAATACCGTCCACAGGCGAATGCAAAGAATACCATCGCGGCAACCGCAAAAAAGAAGGTGTCAGGTTGAAGATTGGAGGCTGAGGGAGGAACAGCAGAATTATTTCCTCTGATCAGATTCTTCAATCCGACAATGACGCCGAACAGAGCGAAGAGACAGGTGACGAAACCGATATAGAGCGAATGCTGGCGGTAATTGCCCGAAGGAGCGTTCAAGGGACGTCCGATGGCGCCGGTATACGGCCTGACGCCGGTTCCGGCCTTCGTGCCCAGCGCCTGCGTCAGGACGCAACTCGTGTCGCCGTTAATGCGCGGCACGATCGCCTCGGCGATCTCATCCGGCGGCAAGGACCAGTTGGTGACGAAGATCCAACGATCTTCATCGGACTTCTCTTCCGACGCGCTAGCGGCGGACGCAGAACTTTTCGAAGACTCGGCGATCTGCTTGTCGCGTCCGGCGATGTCGACGACGAAAGCGGAATAGAAACTCGGGAGCCCGATTAAGACGAAAACCACGCCGGCGACCGCAATACCTTTGCCGAGCGCGACAATCCTAGTCTTTCTAGAATCGATAGAATCTCCAGAAACACCAGAATCTCCAGAACTGTCAGCAGCAGCAATTGCGCGCCACGCCCGGAAGATGAAATACGCACCGGTGAAAACCGTAAACAACAGCCAGAGATCTGGCTGATAGAAGCTGCCCCAGGCGACGCAGGCGCCCAGGAGCACGAAGTGCTTAAATGAAGAACGAAGAGTGAAGTGCGAAAAATTACAGATCGGTAGCGCCCGGTCGATGAGCCCAAAGGCGAAAATGCCGTAGGTCATCCAACGGAACCAGCCGAGATGTCCCGCAGAGAAAAGCGTGAACCAGTAACCGGAAAACGCGAGAAGGAGTCCGGCACCATAGCAAGCGACCTCCGAAAGCCCCTTGCCCTTGAGGAAATACGCCATCCCGAGCGCGGCGCAGTAGGCAGCGAACACGTACTGGAGCTCGACCCAGACCCACGGGGAGGCGAGAAAGACCTTGAGGTCGTCCGGCACGAACTTGCCGGTGGTGACGAAACCGCGGAAGAAAGCGCCGACGGTCGATGACCAGTCGCGGAAGTTCGTGTTGCAGTCGGGCATCACGGGGACGCAGTCGAGCGACCACGTTCCCCATAACGCGAACGCGGCGCACACCGCGAAAACCGCAGTGAACGCCGCGAACCAGAGAAGCGACTTTCTCACTTGATCGACCCGAGGGCGATAAGCGCGAACACCATCGCGAAAATCGCGACCGTCTCAACGATGCCGAGCGCGGCGAGATAATTGGTGAAGCCCTGGTTGGTCTCAGCCTGCGCGTCACACGCGGCGGCGCCGGCACGCCCCTGGAACATGGCGGAAAGCCCGATCGCGAGACCGGCGAAGATACCAGCCACGAGACACGGAAGTCCGGCACCGGAGCAGACCATCGCCTTAACACCCGTGATGACCCCCTCGGAATCGCTGACGAATTCAACCTTGCCGAGCATGATGAACATCAGAATCATTCCGTACAGCGTCTGAGTGATCGGAGCGCCGACGAACGACAACAGGAGGAACGGCGCAGGCTTGCCCGCGGCATAGCACTTCTTCCACGCGCCGACAGCGGCGGAAGCGGCGAATCCGGTGCCGAGAGCGGATCCGGCTCCGGCGAGTCCCAAGCAGGCGATAGCACCCGCGACGATCATTGCAGCATCACTCATTTTATTTCTCCTTTTTGAAGGGTTTGAAAGAATAACCGGACCAGCTTACACCCTTGTGGTTAGAAAACTCAAGGGTGTTCAGACGGACCGCATGAACGAGAATAGAAAGCCCAGCCATCGCCAGATTAAGCGTATGACCGATGACGAGGATCAGCACCATTGCTACGCACATGATCGCATTGAGCCAAAGCGCATTGTCGCCCGACACGAGACCGGTAGCCATCGAATTGAAGTTCTCCGCAACCTTGACGGACGCGAGCCCGACCGCAAAGAGACGCACGTACGAAATGATGTCGCCGAGCGCACTCATAATGTTGAGCGGCAACATGCCGAGCTCTGCACCACGCGTCTTGAGCTGCGACGGCTTGACTGTGAAGCCAAAGACCGCGACGAACGAAACCCCGAACATGTAGAACGCCCAGGAAGGTATCCCAGAAAAGATGCCCACGATCGAATTGGTCACCATATACATGAACAGTAGCACCCCCGCCCAGCCGAACTCCGCGACCGCGGTGGAGTCGGGAAACCGGCAGATGCCGTTCCAGATGCGGGCAAGCATCAGATGGGAAACACCGATGGTGAAGCAGAGCAGCATCATGTTGTGATAACTCGGATCTGCAAGCCACTTCACCGTCGGCCAGTCCGCCGCAAAAGGCAGCCCCGCGCCAAACCAAGTGTTGGAAAGGAAGCCCCAAACGACCGTCGCGGCGGAGAACACCGTGAGTAGCACGAACCAACTGCGGGGCAGCTTCCTGCGCATCAGCAACGTGCCGATCAGAAAAATCGCACCATACGCGCCGTCACCGACCAGCATCGCGAAGAAGAGCGAGAAATAGCACATAAACGGGACGGACACATCCGCCTCGGTGTACGCCGGCGCGATACCGAGACCGCTGAACAGCGCCTTCATCGGACGGAACAGTTTCGGCGGCTCGATCAGCGTCGGAGGAACCTCCCCTTCAACCGGTTCACGCAAGAGCATGGCCCAACCTTGTTCGTGGCCGGTCAACTGAAGACGGCTGACGGCAGACTTCGGCAACCAACCAGTAATAAACGCAAGCGAGCCCTTCTCGCCCATCAGCTCCTTGGCGCACTCGAAATCAATCTTCTCTCGGATCTCAGGGTATTTCTTCAACAATGCCAACTCGTCCGCCCCAGCAAGCTTATCATTATCGATACGAATGCGATTAAGGACACGACCAAGCTTCTCCTGCATCCTGGAAAGCCTCACCTCGGGAAGCTTCGCCGGAAGACCGAGTTTCACAACCTCGTCCTTCATTCCTCGCCGCCCAAACTCCGCAATGAGCTTTTCCGCGAGCCTAGGATCGAAATCACCATACGGTTCGTAAACGCGGATTTCACGCTCAAGACGATCCTTCTCTTCGAGAAGCGTCGAAAGATCGGCATCGATCTCCAACACGCATTCGACCGAACGTACGCGGACGTCAAGATCAGCCCTGGACGTCTTGCCACGGGCCTTGAGGATCAAGCGAACAGCCTTCTCGGCGTCGGCGCCATCGTTCTTAGCAGCGACAACCGCAGCCCCCTGAGCAGCATTCAGATCAAGATGCACGACCCCGAGCTCACGCAGTTTTTTTAGCGTCGACTCTTTGTCAAACGACGTGCAGACAAGGTCGAGATGCTGCATCTTAACGATCATGCGGACGCCTCACTTTCCGGAACGCGACTCTTCGCGATCTTACCGCGAGTGACCGCCGCCGTCTGCTCATCACCGATCGCGATCTTAATGCAACGGATCGCCTCCTTACACTCGGGGATCTTCACTTTCTCGAAAAGGTTTACGCGCTGCGAGGTCTGCTGAAGCTCGATGGAGATCAACCGACGCTGTTCCTCGTAGATCGCGCGCTCGCACTGAAGCGAAAGGATCTGCGTCGTCGTCTCCACCGCGCTGTCGATCCACGCGGGCGTGGACCAGGCGTCGATCTCCTTCACCTCGGTATCGATCGATGTGAAGGTCGGAATCGCCACGCCAGCGATGTTGGCGGATCCGGTCTTAACGTCCTTAACCTTCACAAGCCCGGAAAGCAATTCTTCATCGGTCGCGAAAAGCCCTACCCAGCGGTCAAGATCTGCACGCACAGCACGTTCCTTGTCACCGACCGCCTCGGCCTTGGCAATAATGCCGGCGATCTCACCCTGGAGCTGCTGCTTTTTTAACTGGAGCATGGGCAAAAAACGCTGATAGCGCTTCAGAGCATCACTCTGCGCCTTCAATTCGGTTTTTGTCAGTTTGAACTTACCCATTGGTAGAATATTATATCATTTCTTCGTCCAAATGACCATCCCGACTTCTATTTTGGCGGGATTAATCTGATCCCCGGGAATAACCTTGTCTCGTATAGTATAATAGGTGTCATGAGCATTCCATTTCGCACCGACTATCTTGGATGCGGTCTGGGATTTATTAACTTGCCCTCGAGCGACATATCCGCGAGCAAGCAGCTCAGTCCTGTCTTTGGGCGGGACATTGGAAACAGTCGGCCTGGATCGGGATGTAGCCGCAGGCTTGGGCGTGACGGAGCTAGCGTTCTTTTTCGGCGGCTTAACGGTTACGGCATCAGAGGCTTCTGATTTATTGCTGAATCGTAGCCAGCTAAAAAT
>CALYRV010000013.1 GCA_945483525.1 uncultured Verrucomicrobiota bacterium | reverse complement strand
TATCGCGAGAAGCTCGACATGAGCGTGTATGATCTCGCGCAGCGGAGCGGAGTGGACGAGAAGCTCGTCAATGCCATCGAGAAGGGCGAGGTGCTGCCGGCGCTTGGAGTGCTTACCAAGATTTCGCGTGCGCTCGGCCAGCGGCTCGGCACGTTCATGGACGATCAGTACAAGCCCGATCCGATTGTGACGCGCGCGGCCGAGATCGCGGCGGCGAACGTCACCGGAGAGGGCGTCAATACGCTCGGATACTCTTCGTATTCGCTGGCTCTCGGCAAACCTGATCGGCACATGGATCCCTTCAGAATCGAATTCGCCGCGAACGGGGTCGACGAGGTTTCTTCGCACGAAGGCGAGGAACTCATCATCTGCATTGCCGGCGAGGTCGAACTCACCTATGGCGCGGAGAAGACCGTCCTCAAGGCGGGGGATACGGCTTATTATAACGCTGTCGTGAAGCATGGGCTCAGGGCGTTGAACGGTGAACCTGCGTCGATTTACGGCATCGTCTTCATGCCGTTCTGAAGTCGTGTTTCGGTGTAACTTTGCCAGAATAATGGGAGTCGTTGGTCCGTAATTTTGATATAATTTATCGGGTGAAACGTTTAGGATTGTAAATGCTGTCAAAGGTGGAAAACAAGGATGAATACGATTACTGATGGTATCTATTATGTCGGTGTTAACGATCACGCCGTCGATCTTTTCGAGGGTCAGTTCGAGGTTCCGCTCGGGATGGCGTACAACTCGTATGTGGTCAAGGGCGAGAAGATCGCGGTGATGGATACGGTTGATCAGCATTTTATCGACGAGTGGCTTGGCAAGGTCGCGGAGACGACGGATCATGTTGATTATCTCGTGGTACAGCATATGGAGCCCGATCATTCCGCGGGCATTGCCGCTTTCGTCGCGAAGTATCCAGAGGCGCAGATTGTCTCCTCGTTACCCGCTTTCGCGATGATGAAGAACTTCTTCGGCACCGATTTTGCGGACCGCCGCATCGTAGTGAAGGAAGGAGATACACTTGACCTCGGAGGACATGTCCTCGCGTTCGTCGGTGCTCCGATGGTGCATTGGCCGGAAGTGATCGTTACTTACGACACTGTGACCAAGACGCTCTTCTCAGCTGACGGCTTCGGTAAGTTCGGTGCGCTCGACAGGGTCGATCCCGAGGGATGGGACTGCGAAGCGCGGCGTTACTACTTCGGTATTGTCGGCAAGTTCGGCGCGCAGGTGCAGGCGCTCCTCAAGAAGGCATCAACCTTGGAAATCGCACGGATCTGTCCGCTCCATGGTCCGATCCACGACACTCCCGAGATGATCGCGCACGTCGTGAAGCAGTATCTGACTTGGTCTAGTTACTCGGTCGAGTCGGAAGGAGTGTGTGTCGCGTACACATCGGTATACGGGCACACCAAGGTCGTCGTCGAGAGGTTTTGTGAGATCCTGAAAGCGAAGGGCTGCCCCAAGGTCGCGTGTGCGGATCTTGCTCGCGACGACATGTACGAGACGATCGAGGACGCATTTCGTTATGGGAAGCTCGTACTCGCGACGACTACCTATAACACTGGAGTATTCCCGAAGATGGAGGAGTACATCAACCATCTCAAGCGCCGGCAGTATCAGAACCGTAAGGTCGGCTTTATCGAGAACGGAGCCTGGGCACCGATGGCCGCAAAGGGCATGAAGACCCTTCTGGAGCCGCTCGCGAACATCACGTTCTGCGCGAATACGGTTACGGTTAGGGGCTCGATGACGGATGAAACCGTCGCCGCGCTCGAGAAACTTGCGGACGAGATCCTCGCCTAATAAATTGGATAACCGTCACAAGGGGATGATCGCCATCACCGCGAGCGCCTTCGGGTTCGCGATGATGGCGGCGTGTGTCCGTCTCACGGACGACTACGGCTCCTATATTCCGTGTTTTGAGAAGAGTTTCTTCCGCAATCTGGTAGCATTGATCATCGCCGTTGGAGCATTCTTCCGTTCGATATCATCTCGACAGAATTTCCACTATTGCCGACCTCGATCCGTTGTCGGATTTCTCGGTCTCCGCAGCGTTCTCGGTACAATCGGGATCTTCGCGAATTTCTATGCGCTTTCGCATATTCCGATTGCGGACGGACAGATCCTCAACAAGACGGCCCCGTTCTGGACGCTGATCTTCGCATGGATGTTCCTCGGCGAGAAGGTGTCGTTGCGGCATTTCGCCGCGGTAGCGATCGCGTTTGTCGGTGCGGTGCTGGTGGTGAAGCCGGGCTTCGCGGGCGTTGACGCGTTTCCGCTCGCGATGGGATTGCTGGGCGGAATCTGCGCCGGTGGCGCTTATGCCGCAGTGAGGGCGTTGGGAAGGCGCGGAATCAATCCAGCCATGATCGTCCTCGTGTTCAGCGGATTCTCATGCGTGGTGTCAGTTCCCCTGACGATGATGGATTATGTCCCGCTGACATGGGCACAGTTCTTCGTGCTGATGGGGGCGGGAGCCGGGGCGGCGATCGGACAGTTCGGCATCACTCTCGCGTATCGTTACGCAGCGCCGCGTGAGATTGCGGTTTTCGACTATACAAATATCCTCTTTACCGCTGTCCTTGGGTATCTGTTGTTCGGACAGGTATCGGATGTTTTCTCCGTCGTCGGGATGGTGGTTGTAATCGCCGCGGCTTTCGTCCTTTCCGGTTGCCGTTCTGCGCATTGATATTGACAATTGCGACCAAATGATGTAGAGTATTGGAATCATAGGGTCAAGGGAAGGTAAAGATGTCTAAAAATCTGTTGATTGTGGAGTCGCCAGCGAAGGCGAAGACCATCGGAAAGTATCTGGGTGCTGATTTCACCGTGAAGAGTTCGGTCGGGCATATTCGTGATCTGCCGCGGGATAACGGCGCGATCAAGATTGAAGGCCCGAAGGATGGTCCGTGGAAGTTTGTTCCGACCTATGAGATCTCCGAGGGTAAGACCAAGGTTGTCGCGGAGCTTAAGGAAGCTGCGAAGAAGGCGGGCGCGATCTATCTCGCGTCGGACCCTGATCGTGAGGGGGAGGCGATTGCGTGGCATCTGCACGAGGTGCTGAAGGGGGTCGCCAAAGGTAAGCCGTTTCACCGCGTCACTTATAATGAGATCACCGAGAGCGCTGTCCTGAAGGCCGTTGCTGCTCCGCGTGAGATTGATATGCCGCTGGTGGACGCACAGCAGGCGCGGCGTATTCTTGATCGTCTTGTCGGGTACAAGGTCTCGCCGCTGTTGTGGAAGAACATCCAGTGCGCGAACAACCGTACTCTTTCCGCAGGACGGGTGCAGTCAGTCGCGCTCCGGCTCCTTGTTGAGCGGCAGCGAGAGATTGATGCGTTCGTGCCTGAGACGTTCTATCTCCTCGGCGTTGAGGCGAAGAAGAAGGTTTCGGAGGCAGACTTCACGGCGAAGCTTTCGCGTTTCGACGGGGAGAAGCCTGAGATCAAGGACAAGCAGACGGCTGATAATATTATGCTTGATCTTGCGGGGGCTGGACTAGAGGTCGTTGACTTGAAGACTCAACCGAAGTTGCGTCACTCGTTGCCGCCGTTCACAACCTCGACGTTGCAACAGACGGCTTCGAGCGTTCTGGGGATGAGTCCTGGCAAGACCATGAAGCTTGCGCAGTCGCTTTATGAGGCAGGTCGTATCACCTACATGCGAACTGATTCGGTCAGTGTCTCCGATCAGGCTCGTGCCGCTGCCAAGGATTTCATTGTCCGGTACTGCGGCGCTGACTATTATCCCGAGAAGCCGAATTACTTCAAGTCCAAGGAGGACGCGCAGGGTGCGCACGAGGCGATCCGTCCGACAGATATTGAGTTTTCTCCGAAGCGGGCGGACGGAAAGCTTGATCCGCAGGAAATCAAGCTTTACGATCTCATCTGGCGACGTTTCATCGCGAGTCAGATGGCGGATGCCAAGACTACGCTCAAGACCGTTTCGCTTGAGGCGGTGAAGGGCGGTCTTGCGCACAAGTATCTTTTTACGGCTTCGGCAACAGTCATTGATTTCGAGGGTTTTCTCAAGATCATGAAGCTGTCGCTCAAGAAGAAGACGAAGGATGGTGAGGACGACGAGGATTCCGATGAGGTGAACGAGTTGCCGGAGCTTGCGATTGGAGAGGAACTGGATGTGGTCCGTTGGCTTTCCGACGAGAAGAAGACGAAGGGTCCGTCGCATTATTCCGAAGCCTCTCTCATCAAGGCTCTCGAAGAGAACGGCGTCGGGCGTCCTTCTACCTACGCCGCGACGATCGAAACCTTGAAGACCCGCGAGTACGCGAAGACCGCGAAGAAGAAACTCGTGCCGCTCGAACGAGGCGTGCTCGTATGCGATTGGCTCGTGAAGAACATGGACTCTCTTTTCAATGTCCATTATACGGCCGAGATGGAGACGGAACTCGATAAGGTCGCAGAGCACGGCGAGCCGATGAATCAGATGCTGAGTGAATTCTACGTGAAGTTCCTCGGAGCTATGCCGGCTCCGCCCCCTCCGCCGGATCGAGCCAAGCTTGACGCTGTTTTCGCGATGCTGGACGAGATCAAAGAGTGGAAGGCCCCAAAGATCGTCGGCAAGCGCACTTATGACGATAAGGCGTTTGTCGAAAGTGTGCGCGAGCAGGCGGACAAAGGCGAGAGGGCGGTATCTGCGCGGCAGCTTGAGTTTCTGGTGAGGCTCGTGATATCTTATTCGTCTCAGATCTACAATGCGGAAAAGAAGCTCAAGGATCTAGGACTTGCTGGCAACGCGGTTGCGCGCGGCGAGAAGGCGGATCCAGAACTTGTTAAGTGGACTTTCGGGGTGATGGACAGGATCGGAGGACTGGATAAGAACGCGTTCATCAAGTCTCTTCGAGAGCAATATGACCACGGGCGGGGACTCTCGCCAAAGCAGTTCACGATCCTGGCTCGCACGGTTGGCGAGAATGCATCGGCACTTCCGGATTGCGAAGCGGTACGTGCGAAGCTTTCCGAACATATTTCCGGTGGGTTTACTGTCGATGTCGCAGATCCCGCGATTCCGGATCTCTTGAAACTTATGACGAGCGTTACCAAGTGGCGTCCTGCCAGCAAGAAGGGGCGCAAAATGTACGATGACAAGTCCTTCGTCGATTCCCTGCGTGATCAGTTTTCCAGGCGACATTCGCTTTCTCCGCGGCAGATCATCGCACTGCGGCGGGTTGTGGTGGCGTACCGCGCACAGATTCCGGATTATGAATCGCGGGCGGCGGCGCTTGGGCTGAAGGATATTCCTTCGTCGGAGGACAAGGCTGCAGAAGTTATCGAGTAACCGGAGTATTAGATGACCGATCCTCTGGTACAGCAGTTTGAATCGTATCTTACCGCGGAGCGAAACGCTTCTCAGCATACGGTCGATAACTATCTGCGGGATGTGGCGCAGTTTGGCGTCGCACTCCGTGGTAATTCGGATGCGCATGGGTATTCCAATTGGCTTGCGGCGACAGATGCCGAGGCGCGTCGTTTCCTGGTGTCGCTCACCGCGGGTGGAGCATCCCCGACGACCGTTCGTCGTAAACTTGCGGCGAATCGGACATTTTACCGGTTTCTTCAACGCGAGGGAGTGATTAAGGACAATCCGTTCGCTTTGCTGAAAGGTCCGCGAAAGGCCAAGATTTTGCCGAAGACGCTGTCCGTTGCGGATTTGCAAGCCTTTCTTTCTCGGCCTCAGAAGGATTTTCAGGACAAATTGATCAGTCGGTATGCCGCATTACGTGACACGGCGATATTTGAAGCGCTATATTCAACCGGTTGTCGTATCAGCGAGATCTTGTCGCTGACCTGGCGTGAAATTGGTTGGAATGACGGCACGGTAATCGTTACCGGAAAGGGGCGTAAGGACCGATTGGTGATTCTTGGCAAGAAGGCGGTCGACGCGCTCAGGATGTTGCGTTCCTGTGTCAACACTGAGCGTCCTGATCTCGGCGGTTCTGACGCGGAAGTCTTTCTGAGCGATCGGTTCGAGAAGTTGTCCGCCCGCTTCGTAGAACGCAGGATGAAGCGCTATCTTGTCGAGGCTGGACTTCCCACCGATCTTTCTCCGCATAAGCTACGTCACTCGTTTGCCACGCATCTACTTGACGCTGGCGCGGATCTCAGGAGCGTACAGGAGATGCTTGGGCACTCTTCGCTTTCAACGACGCAGATTTATACACACGTCTCTATCGAGCATTTGAAAGATCAGTACGCCAAGGCACATCCACGCGCTTAAGGCGCACCCTTATCCCACTTTTTTGAAAACTGGGATAAATTACCCCAGAAAAAGTGGGATAAGGGTGAAGGCGTCTGTGGCTTGAAACGTAGTGGTCTAATATGATAAACTATTCGCACTCTTGAGGACCGGTAGCTCAGTCGGTCAGAGCTGGGGACTCATAATCCCTAGGTCGTGGGTTCAAGTCCCGCCCGGTCCACCCTCTTTAATTACGCTTTCCGAGGAGGGAGTTTGATGCCAGGCTTGATGCTGGACTTAGGCGGTAGCTTTAGCCCTGTTGGCAACGACGGTTTAGTCGGTAGTTTTACACCAGGTTTGAAGCCACCGATTGTCGGCTTGCGGATCGCGCCTCCGACTTTGGGCAGTTTAAGTGCTGTCTTTTGAATGTCGATTGCAGGCGTTTTTGCCGTGCTGGACGGAGCGATGGGTTCGAGCGGAGAAAGTGGTTCGAGTGGTTCGAGAGGCTCTAGTGGAGCAATGGGCTCAAGCTCGACAAGCGGTTCCAGTTCAACTGGTTCTAGCGGCGTGATAGGCTCAACCACATCAATCGGCTCAAGCGCTGGGGCCGGTGCCGGAGTTGGAGCTGGGGCCGGTGCTGGAGCTGGGACCGGTTTCGGTGCTGGAGTTGGAGCGGGGGCCGGTTTCGTAACTGCTGGTGAAATCGGTGACACTGCCGGCGGTGGTTCCGCGGCAGTAACTGGAGCTGGGACTTCTTCGTCAAAGGATACTGACATGTCAATTAGACCGAAGCGTAATGCGTCGTTTTTCTTCAGAGGTACTTGGCCTTCGATCTTCTTGCCGTTGATGAGTGATCCGTTGGTTGAGCCGAGGTCCTCTACTTTCCAGACTCCGTCCGCGAAGAAGATGCGCGCGTGGTGACGTGAAATGCTGTTGATGATCGGGGCGATAGTGTTGCCGATTTCGCGGCCGATGGTGATGTTTGTGTCGGTGTCGAAAACGTAACCGATGATTACATTCTCGATTTTCGCGATGATTTTGATTTTCATAAAAGTTATTATATCACAAAATTTGTGATTCTTGCAATTTGGGAATATGGTATAATACTTTTCGCTATGATAAATAAGATTAATCGCAGGTCGTTTTTGGGCGGCATATTGGCCGCTGGTTCTGCTCCGTTTTTCTTCAATGGTTGCGCGACGAGATTTGTCGCCAACAACAAAATAAACATCGGAGTAATTGGGTACGGGCGTATTGCGCATGGAATGGATGTCCCGTGCACGATAAAGTATACCGATCGTTGTCGGTTTACTGCGGTATGTGATCTTGATTCGAAGCGCCGCGAATACGGAGCGCAATGCATTAAGGCGCATTATGCGAAGCTCCTTGGTGAAATTGACGCGCCGGTAAAGCAGTACGCAGATTATCGTGAGTTACTTGCCGATCCGTCAATCGACGCGGTGATGCTTTGCATTCCCGATCACTGGCACGCGATCATAGCGACCGACGCGGTGCTGGCTGGCAAACATATCTATCTGCAGAAGCCATTCACCCAGACGATCGAAGAAGGTCGGGTTCTGCGCGACCTCGCGATGATGAGGGGGACGGTCTTGCAGGTAGGTTCCTGGCAGCGATCGAAGCCGCAGTACGAACTTGTCTGCAATCTCGTGCAGCAGGGGCGTATCGGTGATGTCGTTCGGGTGGAGGTCGGTTGCGGCCTCGACAGGGAGGGTGGCAGTTCTGTCGCGGAGCCAGTTCCGGAGAATCTCGATTACGATACCTGGCTCGGCCCGACGCCAGGGCCTGAAGTGACGCCTTATAACTGGACGCGTGTCCACAATCAGGACCTCAAGCACATTAATGATCGCCCAGGCTGGATTCAACTCGAGCCGTATGGTTGGGGGATGATCACCAATTGGGGTGCGCATCAGATCGATGTTGCGCAATGGGGCCTCGGCATGGATGATTACGGGCCAGATTCCGTTGAAGGGACTTGTGAGCGCATGTCTACCGCTGGCGGCAAGCTCTGGAACGTCCACACCAAATACGACCTTCATTATTCCTATAACAACGGCAAGACGGATGTCAATGTCTCCGATAAATATCCGATGGGCATCAAGTTCATCGGCGAGAAGGGAGACTGGCTCTACTGTATGCGCGGCGAGTCCGTCACGGCGTCCGATCCGAAGGACGCGAAGGCCGGTGAGATGATGCCGCTCATGGCGTCCGACAAGAGACTTCTCGAGGCTCTCCCCGAGATGCAGGATCATTTCGAGAACTGGCTCGAGGCGATCGCTTGTAACGATCCTAAGTTCACGAAGACCAATGCCTGGACCGCCCAGCGTTCTGCCACCGCCTGCACGCTTGGCTACATGTGCATGAAGACCGGGAAGAAGATCTGCTGGGACCCGAAGAACGAGAAGCTGCTCACGTCCGAAGCCGAGTATCTGATGAAACCTTTCGCCCGCGGCAAGTTCAACCTTGACCGCGCCTATGCGGCGCTGGCTGGGAAGTGAGATGCTGAAGTGAGATTTGTGATATGATAAACGGAAGTGCAAACTGACAAGAAAGGAGTCTTCATTATGTTCAGTCAGTTCTATCTCGGTGCGATCAAGAAATATGCGGAATTCAGTGGCACGGCTACGCGTCAGGAATTTTGGATGTTCGTACTCTTCAATCTGCTAGTCTCGATTGGCGTCAGCATCATCTCTGGGATCCTCTGGATTCCCGTGATGGCGGATCTCTACACTCTCGCGATGTTAATTCCGGGGCTCGCTATCGGAGCTCGCCGTCTTCACGACATCGGCAAGAGTGGCTGGTGGCAGCTTATCGCCCTCGTTCCGGTGATTGGCATCATCATTCTTATTGTCTTCTGGGCTCAGCCGACTAAGAACGGTGAGCCGGTGTCGGCGGTTTGATGACTTACGATCTCGTTGAGATCTTTGAGTCGCTTCAAGGCGAGGGACGCAATACTGGGCGTCCCTGCCTTTTTTTGCGTTTCGCCGGTTGTAACCTCGCATGTCCGTGGTGCGATACTTCAATTGAGCGGCGTTTTTCGATGACGCTCGACGAGTTGGTTGCCGAGCTTTCGCGGTATAAGGCGAAAAGCGTGATTCTGACCGGTGGAGAGCCGACGGTCCGTGCCGGAATGTCAGAGCTGGTCGCAGCACTTAAGGCAAAAGGCTATTGGGTTGCGATTGAGACGAACGGCACATCTGAACCTGAATGGTTTGCATTGCTTGATTATATTGCGTGTTCCCCGAAGGTCGAATTCCCAGAGGCGGTCGCGCTGACGCGTGCAAATGAGGTTCGGGTGGTAGCGTCTTCGGAGGCGGCAGTGGATTTCTGCAAGATTATTCGCGGCAGAATCGCCGCGGAAGACTATTACATCTCCCCGTGCGATCATGAGGGGAAAGTCGATCTTGCTACTGCGAAGATCGTTTTGTCACGGCTTGACGGCTGGTCGCTTTCGGTTCAGCTCCATAAAATCCTCGGATTTCGTTGATTTTCTGATAATTGACGAAAGCGCTATGGATTGTGGTTGGGTTGCGACGTAACCACAATTTTTGGTATAATGATAGATAATATGGCAAAGGATTACGGAGATACCAGTATTAAGACGCTGGATCCGGTGACGCACATCAGAACCCGTCCCGGAATGTATGTGGGTGAGCCCGGAACTGGCGCGATGTACCATGATTGCATTTACATCCTCATGAAGGAGGTCATCGACAACTCTATTGATGAGTTCGTCATGGGGGCTGGCAAGAAGATCGACGTCACTGTGAATTACGACACCGGTGAGACCAGTGTGCGAGATTACGGACGCGGGATTCCGCTCGGCAAGGTAGTGGACTGCGTATCGCAAATGAACACTGGCGGCAAGTTCGATTCCGACTCTTTCCAGTTTTCCGCCGGTATGAATGGTGTCGGCACGAAGGCGGTCAATGCACTATCTGAGTTCTTTGAGGTGCGGTCTTATCGTGAAGGCGAGTATTCAGAGGCGTATTTCAAGGAAGGTAGGCTGCAGTCCAAGAAGCGTGGTAAGGATAAGGAGAATCAGCATTCTGGCACTTATATCCACTACAAGCCGGATGTCAAGGTGCTGAAGAACTTCAAGGTCCGCGAAGAGCATGTTGTACGTCGTATGCGTATGTACGCGTATGTGAACGCGGGGCTTACCATCCGGCTGAACGGGCAGGAGATCTGCTCCGATCATGGTTTGGCCGACCTGATTGCGGATGAGGCGCAGTTTGAGAAACTTTACGCTCCGTTTCACATCAAGACCAAGAATTTCGAGATCATCTTCACGCACACCAACCGGTTCGGCGAGGAGTATTATTCGTTCGTTAACGGACAGTACACTACGGACGGCGGCACGCATCTGACTGCGTTCAAGGAGGCGCTTACCAAGGCGCTTAACGAGTATGACTCGAAGAAGAAGTTTGATGGTGATGATATCCGTGACGGGTTGATCGGCGCGGTCTCGCTCCGAATCATGAATCCCGTATTCGAAGGGCAGACCAAGATCAAGTTCGTGATGAACGATATTCGGTCGGACCTCGTCAAGGAGATGCAGAAGGAGATCCTTTCCGCGCTTCACCGTTCGTCTTCCGAGACGGATAAGCTTATCGCGAAGATCGAGGAAACAGGCAAGATCCGCAGCCAGCTCAATACAATCAAGAAGCAGGCCCGCGAGCGTACGCAGGCGGTTTCGGTGCGTGTACCGCAGTTGAAGGACTGCAAGAACCATCTGAAGCTTGACAAAGTCAATAAGAAGACTGGAAAGCCCGAGGGTGATGACACGATGATCTTCCTTACCGAAGGTCAGTCCGCCGGCGGCACCCTTGGTCTCGCACGTGACACGATGACGCAGGCGGTCTTCTTTCTGAAGGGTAAGCCGCTCAATACGTGTGGACTCAATAAAGATGTCCTATACAAGAACGAGGAGTTTTTCAATCTCATCAAGACCCTGGATATAGAGGAGACGCTCGACCATCTCCGTTACTCGAAGATTATCTTCGCGACCGACGCCGATGTGGACGGGCTCCATATTCGCATGCTTCTCACGACGTTTTTCATGCGTTTTTACCGCCAACTCATCTCTGACGGCCGCGTCTTCATCCTCGAAACACCGCTTTTCAGGGTCCGCAATAAGAAGGAGCACTATTTCTGCTACACCGATCAGGAGCGCGAGGCGGCGATCAGGAAGTGCGGCAAGGGTTGTGAAATCACGCGATTCAAGGGCCTCGGCGAAATCGACAAGGACGATTTCAAGGGTTTTATTGGCAAGGATATTCGTCTTACTCCGGTGACCTGTTCCGACGATATTGACGTAGAGAAGACGATTAAGTTCTATATGGGGCAGAACACCCCGGAGCGTAAAGACTATATCATGGAGAACCTCGTATGCGATTCAAGCGAATTCTGATCCTGTTTGGCGTGGTGGCGGACGGACGTAAATACCGCGATTGAACGCGCGAATGAAGGCGAGAAGTAAGAGGTAGTGATCCCGATTCCTACGAAGAAGAAGAAATAATGAGCAATAAAGCACCAAAGAGCATACTGGACGATCTGGATTTGTTTTCCGATAAGAAGGCAAATGCCAACGGGCTCACAGGATCGGGTCCGATGCGCGAACTCTACGATTTCAATTTCAAGCAGTATTCCGCCTATGTCATCTGCTCTCGCGCGATTCCAGCGCTTGAGGACGGCCTGAAGCCCGTGCAGCGACGCATCATGCATTCACTGTTCGAGAAGGATGACGGACGCTACACCAAGGTCGCGAACATCGTCGGCCACACGATGCAGTACCATCCGCATGGCGATGCCTCTATCGGCGACGCGCTGTGTGTGCTCGCGAACAAGTTGTGGGGCAAAGACAAGGGATATCTCATCGACGGACAGGGCAACTACGGCTCGCTCTTAACTGGCATGCCGCATGCCGCGACGCGTTACATCGAATGTCGTCTCACCGAACTTGCGCGCAAGGAGGTCTTCAACCGCAAGACTACGGCGTATGTGCCGAACTATGACGGACGCAAGGAGGAACCAGTCTTTCTTCCAGCGAAGATCCCGCTCCTCCTCATGCTCGGCGCGGACGGCATCGCGGTCGGCCTCTCGACTTCGATTCTGCCGCACAACTTCATCGAGCTCCTTGAGGCCGAGATCGCTATCCTGCAGAAGAAGCCGTTCGAGATATTTCCCGATTTCCAGCTCGGAGGTGTCATGGACGTCTCCGAGTACCAGGACGGACTCGGCAAGGTGAAGGTCCGTGCGAAGATCGAGAAGGAAGGCAAGTCGCTCGTCATCACCGAGCTTCCGTGGGGCGAGACGACTGATTCCATCGCCGAATCGATTGAGGATGCAATCAAGAAAAAGAAAGTGGGGGTTCGCAAACTCCATGACCTCACTTCGGATACGGTCCGTATCGAACTCGAGCTTCAGGCTGGAGAGAATCCCGATAAGGCGATGGCCGCGCTTTACGCGTTTACGAACTGTGAGAAGTCGCTTTCGTCGCGTCCTATCGTGCTCGACAATGGACGTCCCAAGCAGATGTCCGTCTCTGAGATCCTCCGCCGCAACGTCGAACGCCTTATGGCGCTCACGAAGAAGGAGCAAGAGATCCGACTCCAGGAACTAGACGACCTCTTCCACGCCCGTACCCTCGACCGTATCTTTATCGAAGAGCGCATCTACAAGCGCATCGAGAAGGAGAAGACGATGGAGGGAATTCTCGCGACGGTGAAGGAGGGTTTCAAGCCGTTCCGCAAGGAGCTCCGCCGCGATGTCACGGACGAGGACATCGAGCGACTCCTCAAAATCCCGATTCGCCGCATCTCCCAGTTCGATATCAACAAGAACCACGAGGAGATCAAGGCGATACGCGACGAGGAACGCGATGTTAACGACAACCTCGTTCACCTCAAGGCGTTTGTCGTCAAGTACCTTAAGGGACTTGTCAAGGAGTACGGCAAGAAGTATCCGCGTTGTACGCAGATCATGAAGGGCGCTTTCAAGCAGGTCGACGTCCGTGCCATTACCGCGTCCGAGCTCACGATCCGTTGGGACAAGGAGAATAATTACGTCGGTTCCGGAATACGCGGAGGCGATGAGGTCTTCAAGTGCTCGTCGCTGGACGAGCTCATTCTCGTCTGGAAGGACGGGCGTTATAAGAAGGTGCAGCCAGAGGATAAGATCTTTGTCGACAAGGACCTTCTGTGCATCATTCGCTTCAATCAAGAGAAGGACCGCGAGTCGCGTGACTTCACCTGCGTTTACGAGGAGGGCGGCTATGGTTTCTCGTATATCAAACGCTTTCGGTTCGGCGGACTCATCCGCAACAAGGAATACCGGCTCGCCCCGGAAAAGCCGCGCTCGAAGATCCTTTTCTTCCAAGAGGGCTGTCCCGACACGATTTACGTGAAGTATAAGCCCGCGAAGAACCAGCGTATCCATCAGCAGCATTTCCTCCCCCGTGAACAGGTGACGCGCACGAATACCGAAACTGGCAAGCCCGAGAAGCAGGATGTCGTCTTGATCCGCGCCGCTGGCGCGAAGGGCAAACAGCTCTCTACCAAACCGATCGCCCGCATCTCGTCCGCAAAGGGATCCTGGTGGGACGAATCTGAGGCCCCGTCGAAAGGGCTTCTAGATTAAACGGCCGTTCGCCAAAGTAAGAAATTATGTTCGTATCGTTGATACTTGCTTCGTCATTGACGCTTCCTGTCTCTGAAGTAACGCTTCGTCCAGATGCGCTCAAGTCCACCTATCCAGGCAGAGTCGTCAGTATCGCGCAGGTCGATGTGATTCCTCAAGTTTCGGGCGAAATCAAGGAAGTTGCCTTTGCGAACGGCGCATCGGTTGGGGTCGGTGACGTCCTTTACCGCATTGATCCCGTGAAATACGAAGCGGCGGTTAAAAACGCAGAATCAAAGCTGGCGGAGTCGAAGGCTAACGCCCATTACGCCGAGATTTCGTACGAACGCCATAAGAAGCTGCTCGAGACCCACGCCGTGTCGCTGGATGCAGTTGATAATGCGTTGTCGCTCCGTGACAGCTCCCGCGCTGCTTTTGCCGCGGCGCAGGCTAATCTCGTTGCGGCGCAAGACGATCTCAAGCACTGCACGATCGTCGCGCCGATTGCTGGCAAGCTCGGCTCTACCGTGAAGACCGTCGGCAACTATGTAACCGCCGGTTCGCTTGTGCTGGTTTCGATCGTCCAGCACGATCCGGTGCGCGTCTCTTTCTCAATCTCCAATCGTGAGCTTCTCGAACTCACGAGCGGTGCTGGGCGTCGCGCGAAGGATGATGCGAAGATCGAGATCTCGCTTGCGGACGGATCGACGTATGAGGGCAAGTGCGAAATCGAATACGTCGAGAACAGAGCGGACGAGACCACGGATACGGTAATGATGTACGCTAAGTGTGACAATCCGTCTCGTAAACTCGTTCCAGGAGGGACGGTGGCGGTATCGGTGATGTCGAAGAAGGGAGTGATGCGCCCCGCTATTCCGCCGACTGCGGTACTGCAGGATACTCAGGGTCCGTATGTGTGGATCGTCGGTGTGGATGGCGCGGTGGAGCGCCGCACGATCGCCCGCGGAAGGCTGCAGGGTGATTGGCTCTTCATTGAGAAGGGTCTTTCTGTCGGCGAGCGGATAGTTGCGGACGGCGCGCACCGTGTCCGTCGCGGCATGATTATCGAGGCCGCGAAATGAAGGGTTTCAGCCGCGTCTTCATTGAACGTCCCCGCCTTGCGTGGGTGGTGTCGATTATCCTTGTCCTTTGTGGCGCGGTCTGCTTGTGGCGATTCCCGATCTCCGAATATCCGAACATCACCCCGGTTACCATCACCGTCTCGTGCTCCTATACCGGTGCTAGCGTGAAGGATCTTTCGGATTCCGTTGGCGCGATTCTCGAGGACGAGATCAACGGTGTCGAAGACCTCTGGTACTTCAAGTCCTACTGCAATAACAAGGGCGCGTACAACTGCTACTGCACGTTCCGTCCTGGGACTCGTTCGAACGAAGCATTGATGAACGTGCAGAATGCGGTCAAACGTGCCGAGACGCGGTTGCCGGCCGAAGTGAAGCAGAACGGCATCTCCGTGAAGAAGCGTCCCGAAGACCGGATGGTGATGTACTGCTTCATGACGGACGGACGCAAGATGGATATCATGGAGCTGTCCAACTTCGTCGAGAAGAACGTAGCGGACGCCATCGCGCGCGTGCGCGGAGTCGGGCAGGTCGACACTTCGGGGCGAACCTACGCGATGCGCATCTGGCTGGATCCGGTGAAGCTTTCTGGTCTCAACATCCCGATCTCCGAGATCAAGTCCGCGATTGAATCGCAGAACATCCAGGCCGCAGCCGGAACCGTCGGCGGCGAATACGCCAACAAATACCTCAACTTCAAGCTCAACGTCCAGGGGCGCCTCAAGACCAAGGAGGAATTCGAGAACATTGTCGTCCGTACCAATCCCGACACCGGCGCGCAGGTGCTGGTCAAGGATATCGCCCGCGTGGAACTCGGATGCAAAGGCTATACGATCAGGAGCCGCTTCAACGACAATCCGACCGTCTATCTTGACGTCTATAAGTCGCCGGAAGCGAACTCGGTCCTCACCGCCAGACGCGTGAAGAAGGAGATCGAGAAGTGGATCGCGCGCATGCCGGAAGGCGTCGAGGGGGTGCTAGCGGACGATTCCACGGCATTCACACTCGTCTTCCTCAAGGAGACGTTCGTGACGCTCCTGATTGCGCTTGCGCTGGTGATCCTCATCACCTACCTCTTCCTGCAAGACTGGCGCGCGACGTTCGTTCCCGCCATCGCGATTCCGATCTCGCTCATGGGCACGTTCGCGTTCCTCTATCCTTTGCATTATACGGTGAACGTGCTGACGATGTTCGGACTCATCCTCGTCATCGGTTCGCTCGTGGATGACGCGATTGTCGTCGTCGAGAATTGCCAAGCGCTGATGGCGCGGGAAGGGCTATCCCCGAAAGAGGCGGCGATCAAGTCGATGGACCAGATCACGAGCGCGATCATCGCGACCACGCTGGTGACGCTCGCATGCTACGTGCCGCTCGTCTTCTATACCGGCATGGTCGGCATGATGTACGTGCAGTTCGCGGTCACGATGTGCATCGCGCTGTGTCTTTCCACCGTCGTGGCGCTCGTCCTCTCCCCCGTCCTCTGCGCCTATATGCTCAAGTCTCCTTCGGTTCGTGCACCGCTGGTGTTCCGTCCGTTCAACGCGGTGCTCGACTTCTCCCGCGGTTGCTATCTCGGCTGCGTGCGGCTGCTCGTCCGTCGCGGACTCGTGACGCTGGTCCTTTTCGCGGCGGTCCTCTTCGCGCTCTGGTGGCTCACCGGCAAGGTGCCGACGGCGTTCTTGCCGAAGGAGGACCGCGGATACATTTCGTGGTACGGACGCCTCTCCGAGGGACAGTCCCTCGAGCGCTCGATTGCTATTGCGGACGAATTCCACGAGCGGGCTAAGAAGATTCCCGGCATTCAGTCCGTCTCCTCCCGTTGCGGCTCCAACGGCATGTGGGGCAACGGCGAGAACCTCTTCGGCGGACTCATCCGTCTGAACCACTGGGACGAGCGCACGACGCCGGATACACAGATCGATGCGGTTATGGATGCGCTCAAGCGCGAGACGGACGAACTATCTGCCGCAGAATTCGTCTTCACTCAGCCGGCGGCGATCAAGGGTCTCGGAGGCTCGTCCGGCGTCGGCTTCAACTTCGTCTCGATCACCGGTTGCGAGCCCGAGGAACTGCTGGCCGAGGTAGACGAGTTCACCGCCGCACTCAGGACCAATTCGATGGTCAAGGCGGTCGTGCACGGCTTCACTTGTGCGACCCCGCAGCTCGAGCTCAAACTCGACCGGCTTAAGGCGGAACTGCTGGGCGTATCGCCGAAGACGGTCTTCTCTACGCTGCAGAACAAGCTGGCCTCGTATTATGTCAATGACTTCAACATCAAGGGCGGCGTCTATCAGGTGAAGCTTCAGAACGATCCCGATTACCGCGGCGGAATCGAGGACGTGCTTGCGATCCGCATCCCGACCGCGAAGGGCGATGCAATTCCGCTTTCATCTCTTGGCTCGCTCGAGTACGTCGGCGGCGCGCGCGAAACGATGAGCTACGACAAGATGCTCGCGGCCTGGGTCGACGTCACTCCAATGCCAGGCGTGAGTTCGTCGGAGATCATGCGGCTGATCGAACGTACACCGCGCGCGGGTGGGTTTGATATCGAATGGGGTCCGGTACAGCTGCAGGAACAGGAGAACGAGGGACGGCTTCTGTGGCTGGTGCTTGCGGCGCTCGTCTTCGCGTACCTCTTCCTGGTCGCGCAGTACGAGAGCTGGACCATCCCGATTTCAGTGATGCTCTCCGTCGTCTTCGCTCTGACCGGTGCGTTCCTCGCGCTCTGGCTGACGAAGACAGCACTTTCGGTCTACGCCCAGCTCGGATGCGTAATGCTGATCGGACTCGCCGCGAAGAATGCGATCCTCATGGTAGAGTTCTCCAAGCAGAAACATGAGTCCGGCACTAGCATCGAAGACGCGGCCCTCGCCGGCGCGAAGCTCCGCTATCGTGCGGTGATGATGACGGCGTGGAGTTTTGTGATCGGCGTCCTTCCGCTGGCGTTCAAGTCCGGCGCTGGTGCTGGCGCGATGCGCTCAATCGGTATCTGCACGATGGGAGGCATGCTCGCGGCGACGATCGTCGGCATCGTCTTCGTGCCGACGCTCTACGCCTTCTTCCAGCGCCTCCGCGAGCGCTTCGTTCGCTCATGAGGATGATGAATATGGAAACATTACTGAAGGCGATCAAGAATGCCAAGTGTGTAGGCTGCCTCACCGGCGCAGGCGTGTCGACACTCTGCGGAATTCCCGATTTCCGCGGCCCCCAGGGGCTCTATAAGAACCCAGATGCAGAACGTATCTTTGACATCGATTGGTTCGACCGCGATCCTTCGGTTTACTACAACGGGTGTGCGGAGCTGGTCTACGGACTCGGTGAGTTCAAGCCGGGGCCCGTACATCATGCGCTCAAGCATCTCGAAGATGTCGGCAAGCTCAAGGGTATCGCTACCCAGAACATCGATATGCTTCATCAGAAGGCAGGTTCGTCTAATGTCTACGAGGTGCACGGTTCGCCGCTTCATCATCACTGCCGCCGTTGTGGGGACGAGAAGACCTTCGATGAAATCATGGAAATGCTCCGCTCTACACCTGCACCTCGAACCTATACCTCGGCAACGGTTCCCCATTGCAAGTGCGGCGGGGTGTATAAGCCGGACATCACTTTCTTCGGCGAGATGCTGCCGGAGTCCGCGTTTCAGTCCGCCCAGTCGCTTGCGATCAGGAGCGATGTCTTCCTGGTTCTCGGAACTTCACTCACCGTCTTCCCCGCGGCAGGTCTGCCGCGGCTTACGCTGCAGGCCGGGGGAAAGGTCTTTATCGTCAACGCCCAGCCGACATCGCTCGACGAATACGCGGCAGGGGTCTATCGAGACCTTTCAGAATTCGCCGATGGCGTAAATGCCATGGCGCATGTCCTGGATTGGTAGGGGGTGTTTTTTTGCTAACATGGTTGCATACCCTACGGGGGTATGGTATAATATGTCGCGTTATGAGAACACAGGAAACTACGACGATGCTGACCATGCGGCTGAATAAGTTGATCGGACAGCTTAACGGTATCAAGAAGATGGTTGATGAGGGTTTGCCTTGCGAGGACGTGCTCACGCAGATGAACGCGGTGAACGGGGCTCTCCATAAGCTGTCGCTTCTGATGCTCGACGCGCACGTGCGGCATTGTGTGCGCGATGGCATGAAGGCGGGGAAGGCCGACGAGACGATCGAGTCGCTCGCCGAGGCGATCGAGAGCTTCTCGAAGATGGCGTGAAGGAGGGGCGGCGATGGAAATCGTACTTTCGTTCTGGAACGTGCTCGCGATGATGGCACCGTGGCTCCTCGTCGGCTTTCTGTTGGCGGGTGTCGTGTCCGTACTGCTGCCGCGCAAGTGGGTGGTCGGCGTGATGGGACGCGCGCGCGGCTGGCGCGGGGTTCTTAACGCGGTCCTGATCGGCGTGCCGCTTCCGGTCTGCTCATGCGGCGTGCTGCCGCTGACGGCCGGGCTCCGTAAGGCTGGCGCGGGGAAGGGCGCGGTTGCCGGCTTCCTCATTTCGACGCCGCAGACCGGCATCGATTCGATTCTCGCGACTTACGCGCTGATGGGTCCCGTCTTTGCCGTGGCGCGTCCGATCGCCGCCTTCGCGACGGGGCTCTCCGGAGGTGCCGTGGTCGACGTGCTGACGCGCGGAGAGGCGGATGCGGAGGCGACTGAGAAGCCGAAGGCGAAAGGTCATTGCTGTTGCTGCTGTCATTGTCACGATGGACATGACGAGTCGCATTCATCCGAGCCGCACGCCGGGGAAAATCTGTTCTTGCGGATTCTCCGCACTGGCTATGGCGAGCTGCTGGGGGAGGTTGCGCGTCCGCTCGCTTTCGGACTCGTCATCGCGGCGGTGGTGACGGCGTTCGTGCCGGCGAATTTCTTCGCGACGGCTTTCGGCGGGAACGACTGGCTCGCGATGCCGGCGATGGTGCTCCTCGGGTTTCCGATGTATGTGTGCTCCACGGCGTCGATTCCGATTGCCGCTTCGCTGGTGGCGAAGGGGCTGACGCCGGGCGCGGCGTTCGTTTTCCTGATGGTGGGTCCGGCGATCAACGCGGCGTCGATGACGGCGGTCGCGAAGATGATCGGCGTCAGGGCCTCAGTCGTCTATGCGCTGGTGATTGCGTTAGGCGCCGTCTTGTGCGGAATAGGCATCAACCTGCTGCCGTTCAACGTTCTGCCGCAAGTCGCGTCGGACGCCGCGGCCGAAACGCTCGCGTGGTGGGATCATTTCTCCGCCGCCGTACTCGTCGCATTGGTTGCTTTGGGCTTGATCAAGCGGCATCAGGCTGCGATCTCTGCTTGAAGTGATCTTCACAGATTATGTCAGAATAATAATACACATGATTTCGCGTTTGGTGTATAATGTGTGGTGTCGAAGGGGAGCGCCAGGTCCGTCGCGGCGGCGGAACTGAAAATCCGATTCCTCAAGACATTAAACGAACGAGAGGTGAGCCATGATGAAATTCTACAAGTGCGACATCTGCGGCAAGATCATCGCGATGGTCAATGAGACGGCGGCCGAGACCGTTTGCTGCGGCGCGGCCATGCACGAGCTCGTCCCGAATACGACGGACGGCAAATACGAGTCGCACGTCCCCGTCTATACGGTTGACGGCAATACGGTCACGGTCAAGGTCGGCGCGAATCCGCATCCGATGACGGACGAACATTACATCGCGTGGGTCGCGATCGAGACGGATCAGGGCAATCAGCGCAAGTGCCTGAAGCCCGGCGTCACGCCAGAGGCGAAGTTCGTGCTCCTGCCCGGCGAACAGGTGAAGAACGTGTACGAATACTGCACGCTCCACGGACTCTGGAAGAGCTGACCGTCGGTAATGACCGTCAGCACCCTCCGATGGGTCGGCGTCCAGTACCGTGGTTTTATGATACAATAGGGTGTACTCGGAAACATAAGACGATCTTGTCAAGGAGAATATTATGAAGATTGCGCTCATTGTACTTGTCGCGGCCGCGGTTGTCATCGCCATGCTCATCGGGTGGGTGATTTCGCTTTATAACGGACTCGTCGTATTGAGGAACCGTTTCAAGAACGCGTTCGCGCAGATCGACGTGCAGTTGCGTCGGCGTTATGATCTGATTCCGAATCTCGTCGAAACGGCGAAGGGGTATCTCGCGCATGAACGCGAGACGCTGACCGCGGTCATCGAGGCACGTAATGTCGCTGCCGGCGCCGCCAAGGCGCTGGCCGGGGCTCCTGGCGATCCGACGGCGATGAAGGCCTTTGCATCCGCGGAAGCGGGACTCGCCGGAGTGCTCTCGAAACTGATGATGGTGGCCGAGCGTTATCCCGAGCTCAAGGCCGACCGTCAGATGGCGAGGGTTTCGGAGGAGCTGACCTCTACCGAGAACCGTATCGCCTTTGCGCGTCAGGCGTTTAACGACGCGGTTACCGAATACAATACGAAGCGAGAGCTTTTCCCGTCCTCGATCATCGCCGGAATCTTCAATTTTCCGCCCGCGGCATTGTTGGAGACGACTGCGTCCGAGGCGCAGCGTGAAGCGCCGAAAGTCTCCTTCTGATGGACCCATTCGCGCTCCAACATGAGGCGCGCAAGCGGATTCCCTGGCTGATCGCGCTGATCGTTTTGGCCGTAGCCGCCACTGCGGCGGCCACGGGATTCGTTCTTTGGGGAGTGTGCTGGAGCGTATGGTCGTGGGCCGTTTCAGATTTTGCGCATCATGCTCCGAAGGGTCCGATGCTCTTCGCGGAAAAGTTTCCGCTTGTGGTCGCAGCGTGTTTCGTCGTGTCCGCACTTGCCGTCATCGGCGGACTTCTCTATAAGATCTTCGACCTCACTTCCGGCGATCAACTGATGGCGCAGATCGGCGCGAAGCGGATTGTCCGGGCGCGGCTTTCCGAGACGGACGACGCGGACGTGTCGCGGCTTCGGTTCTATAATATTTGCGAGGAAATGGCGATCGCTTCGGGACTCGATATGCCGTCCGTCTGGGTGATGGAGTCCGTCGCCGGTATCAACGCCCTGGCGGCGGGATCCGATCCGTCTGCCGCCGCCGTCTGCGTGACCGCCGGTGCGCTCCGTTATCTGACACGTGACGAGCTGCAGGGGGTTATCGCCCATGAATTCAGCCACATCCTTAACGGCGACATGCGGCTCAATTTCCGTCTGACCGCGCTAATCGCCGGAATTTCGATGGTGTCGCGCACCGGCAAGGGGATGTTCGGAGTGCTTACCAGAGAATCAGATTCTGAAACTTGGATTACGAATGGGAAGGAGTGCGGATTACCGTTGCCATTGCCGTTGCTGGTGATCTATGTCCTGTCAGGAATTGCGCTCTGCCTGATCGGTTCGGCAGGCGAGTTCTTCGCACGGCTTGTCCAAGGCGCTGTTTCTCGTAATCGTGAATATCTTGCCGACGCATCGGCGGCGCAGTTCACGCGCAATCCCGAAGGACTCGCCAACGCATTGCGTCTCACTTATCTCGCCGATGCCGCAACGGTTGCGCGCGGCTACGGAGCCTGGCGAGCGGATGTCTCGCACATGATGTTCGCATCTTCCGGCTTTGATGTGGTGTCCACGCATCCACCGGTCGTCGAACGGATCCGGCGCCTTTCGCCGCGCGGGATCGGTGCCGACGAGACGCTCAAGCGTCGGATCCGGGATGTGCGCGATGAAAGACGTCGTAAGGCGAAGGAGGTGGAGGAGAATTTCCGCAAAAACGCTTCGCGCATGATCGCGACCAATTGCGCCATGCAGTCCTTCCTGGCGTCGAAACTGCCGGTGGAACTGATGTCGGCCACGAGAGACGTGACCAGCGCTGGTGTGCTGCTGAAGGAACTGCTCGGAGAGCCGGGACCTTACGGCGTGAAGAAGTATCCTGTGCCGGTAAGAAGGACGCTTGCGTTCCGTTGTGTGACCACCCTCAGGGACGGACTAACCGTGGCCGAGCGTCGGCAGTGGGCGGATACGGTCTGGAATATCGCTACGCGCGACGGCGAATTCGATTCTTTCGAGATCGTCGTCTGTGCATCGGTTCGTCGTCACTTGCTGACACTTTCTCCGCCGCAGTTGGTGCCGGGCGTGAAACTGATGCCGACTGCCGCCGCGGTCATCGCGACGGTCGCGTCGTTCGGACGCAATCCGTCCGCCGGGTATCAGGCGGCGGTGAAACGGCTTTCGCTATTCGGTAAGGTGATTCCATCGATGCCGCCTCCGATAAACGATGCCGAGGAGTTCCTTGCGGCGTTGGAGAAGCTGTCCTGCCTGTCTTCGCTCGCGAAGAAGGAGCTGCTTTTCGCCTTGCGCGATGCCGCCGCGGAGGACGGAGTGATGCAGCCGGAGGAGACGGACTATATTGCAGCGGTAGCGGATGCGATCGGTGCCTACGGATGGTTGCAGATGCAGTCTGAGCAACAGATTTCAAAACAGTATGGTTAGGAAAGATGTCGAAGAAAACTGATGAGCGTTCGGGTATGAAGAGAACAGATGACGCGGAATTCTTGCGGCGGGCGGCGGAGCTCGCGGCTAAGGGACTCGGGCATACGCGTCCGAATCCCGCGGTCGGTGCGGTGATCGTGCGCGGAGGCAGGATCATCGGCGAGGGCTGGCACAAGAAGGCCGGCGGCGATCATGCCGAAGTCGCCGCGATCAAAAACGCGGCTTGCCGCGGCGAATCTGCCGCGGACGCGACGATCTACGTGACGCTCGAACCGTGCTCGAAGCCGGGGCGCGTGGGGGCTTGTACAGATGCAATTGTCGCAGCGGGTATCAAGCGTGTCGTCTATGCCATCGCCGATCCGAATCCGACGAACCGCGGCAAGGCGAAACGCGCACTCGCGAAACACGGCATCGCTTGCGAATTGTTCAAGGGCGACAGGGAAGTGTCGGCGGCTTGTCGCCGCCTGATCTCCGACTTCCGCAAATACGTGCTGACGGGGCTCCCCTATGTGACGGTGAAGCTCGCGATGTCGATGGACGGCAAGATCTGCGACAATTGGGGCGACTCGAACTGGATTTCGTGTGCGGCGTCTCGCGATCGGACGAATGAGTTGCGCTCTCGTGTCGATGCCATGATGGTCGGTGCGGAAACGGTCCGGAAGGATAATCCTTCGTTGCTCGCGCGGATTCATCCGAATAAGGATCTCATCCGCGTCGTCATCTCGAAGAGCGGGAAGTTGCCGAAGAAGGCGCAGGTGTTTACGGACGGCAAGAATCCGACGCTCGTATTCGACGACGCGAAGAAGGCGCTCAGGGAACTCGGCAAGATGGGCGTGATGAGCGTCCTTTGTGAAGGGGGCCTTAAGCTCGCGACATCGCTCGCGGACGCCGGACTCGTCGACGAGTGGCTAACGGTGATGGCGCCGGTTGTCATCGGTACGCGTCGCATCGCTAGGGCGATGCGCGGGATGGCTGAGCTCGATCGGAGCTTTATCGCATTCGACGATTCGTTCTTTTTCGTCGGACTCTCAGACTGGTCGTTGAAGTAATCTTTCAGGTCCGTTGGAACACCAATGGACACCTGACGCATGAAAACGATGTGTGCTCTGCAGGATAAGATGAACGAGCGCAAGAACGAGATTCGCGCGGCGATGAAGTCGCGGCGGAAGGCTGTGACGCCCGTGGCGCGCACGGCGGTCTCGAAGGCGCTTTCAAAGCGGCTTTTCGTCGAGAACCGCGAGCTGGGCGCGGCGATTGCAAGGAAGGGACCGATTGCCGTCTATCTTGCCTTGAAGGAGGAGATCGATCTTACGGACTTCATTACCGCCGCGCTGTCGGTTGACTGTGTGCTGGTCGTGCCGCGGTGGAACGGGACGGAGTATGAGCTGGTGCGAATCGAGAATCTTGAAACGCTAGTGAAAGGTCCGCACGGAATTCTCGAGCCGCCGGCAGGGCCGGTCGTGTGTCCGCGGGATGTCCGCGCGTGGCTCGTTCCGGGACTCGCCTTCACCAAGAAAGGCGGTCGCCTTGGCTATGGCGGGGGCTGGTATGACCGTTTTCTCTGCGAGGTCTCGAAGCGTGTCCCGAGGATTGGTGTCGCGTATGCCTTTCAGCTGATGGACGCGCTCCCGACGGAGCCTCATGATATCCGCCTCACGTCCGTCGAGAGCTGCGAAGACTTGCCGGATGCGAAGCCGTTGGTTGTTCCATAAGAAGAAAGCGAGCGTTGCTAAAATCATTCGCGAATCGTCCTAATTGTACAGCAAACCTGCGATTTGGTATCATATTAATGATGGTTAAGCGTTTGGGTCAACAGATTGCCAATTCTTGCCATCGGGCTTGAGGATG
>CALYRV010000012.1 GCA_945483525.1 uncultured Verrucomicrobiota bacterium | reverse complement strand
CGCCCCCGGCTCGAAAGCCTTGCGTGCATCAATTCAAAAAAGTGGGATAAGGGTGCTGTAGTTCGGCCACTTGCGTCAAGCTTTCGGATTTGGTATAATACTCACTCATTTTGGAGATAAAAGATGAACAGCGAACTTCTGAAGAAAGCCCACGAGAAGATTCCTTCAACCCCGGTATTGGTGAATCTCATTTCCAAACGTGAGCGTGAGCTCATTAACGGTGCGAAGCCGTTGGTGAATCCGTCGACGTTGCTCACCGATGACGACCGGAAGAAGCACCGCTCTGCCCTCGATGTTGACAAGTGTGACATTGCGCTGGCTGAAGTTGCCGAAGGCAAGCTGATCGCGGAAATCGATTTCGACGCTATCGCCAAGGCGGAGAATGCCAAGACGAAGTGGAATCAGAAGCACATCAACGTGAACAGCCTGTTTGCCGATTAAGTGCCTGACAAGAAGTTCAATCCGGTCTTCTGCGAAAACCGCAAGGCAAGACATGACTATACCGTACTCGAGACAATCGAGTGCGGTATTGTGTTGACTGGAACCGAGGTTAAATCGGTCCGTCACGGCGAGGTGTCTCTTTCTGGGGCTTATGGCGCGGTGCTTGGAGGGGAGTTGTGGCTGATGGGCTGCGACATCGCCGCCTATAAGTTCGGCAACCGCTTCAATCACGAGCCTCGTAGCCAGCGGAAACTGCTGGTTCATGCGAAGGAAGTCTTCGAGCTCAGGATGAAGTCCGAGGCGAAGGGCCTCACGCTCGTGCCGTTGAGGCTTTTTCTGAAGCGCGGGCGTATTAAGGTGGATCTCGGTGTTTGTCGCGGCAAGGCGTTGCATGACAAGCGCGATACCTTGAAGCAGAAGGCTCTGAAAAGAGATCTTGAGCGGGGTTGATAGACGTTGGGTGTTTTTGATATAATATGTGAAATATTTTCCAAGAAAGGACTAGGTTTAGATTATGGCGATGATGAAAGGCTTTTCAAACGCGTTCCACATTCCGGAGCTTCGTAAGAAAATTCTAATTACCCTCGGGATTGTCTTCGTATGCCGTCTCGTTTCTCAGATCCCGACTCCAGGTGTTGATTTTAATGCATTGAAGAGCGTGATTGATGCCGCTCGTGCAAACTCCGCTACTGGCGGTATGCTTGATCTTTTCGACGTGTTCACGGGTGGTGCGCTTGGTCAGTGCGCCATCGGCTTTCTCTCGATCTGGCCGTACATCTCGGCGCAGATCGTGATTCAGCTTCTCGGGTCTGTCATTCCTTCGCTTGAGAAGCTCAAGAAGGAGGGCGAGACTGGTCGCCAGCAGCTTGCGCAGATTACCCGTTATCTCACGATTGTCCTCTGTGTCGTCCAGTCTTGGGGCATTGCTACGATGCTTTCCCATCCGGGTGCGCTCGGTCAGGCTTTCGCTGGGGTTGAGATTGTCGTTAATCCTGGTCTCGGCTTCCATCTGATGACGGTGATCGGAATGACGACGGCTTCGCTTTTCGTGATGTGGCTCGCGGATCAGATCACGACTTTTGGCATCGGCAACGGCGCCTCGCTTATCATCATGATTAACATTACCTCGCGCTTGCCGCAGGCGTTGATCTCGGCGTGGGAGCGTTATTTCGGCCTTGGCGGCGTCAAGGCTTCGGCTCCGATCGCTGAATTCCCGATTCTGGTACTTTTCTTCCTGCTCGTCGTTATGGGTACTGTCATGCTCGTTCAGGGAGTCCGCAAGGTCACGATTCATTCGACCCGTCGCAGTGCGGTCGGTGGAAACTCCTATGGCATGGCTCAGACCTTTATGCCCCTCCGTGTGAACTACACGGGCGTTATGCCGATCATCTTCGCGCAGCCGCTCATTCAGATTCCGTGTGCGCTGATCATGAAGGCGACCGACGCGACTTCGGTCGGCTTTTCGGGCAAGCTTCATTATTTCGCGCAGCAGCTGTCGGAGCCGACGGCGCTTCATATGGTCGTCTATGCGGTGCTCATCATGTTTTTCGCTTTCTTCTGGGTTGCAACGCAGTTCAATGCGATCGACATTTCCGAGAATCTCAAGAAAGATCAGTCTTATCTGCCCGGTATCCGTCCTGGTCGTGCTACTGCCGAGTATCTTGATGACGTGATGACCAAGCTTACGCTTATTGGCGGCACGGGTTTGTTGATTGTTGCGCTGGTGCCGATGATTCTGATGAACTGGATACACGTACCGTTTGCGATTGCCTCGTTCTTTGGCGGAACGTCATTGCTCATTATTGTGGGTGTTGCGCTTGACACGTTGCGTGTGATGGAGAGTCATCTTCTCGTGCGCAAGTATGATGGTTTCCTCTCGCATGGTACGCTTCGCGGTCGTGGCGGTATGTAAGTCTCGGAGTGTGTCTGAGTAATCGAAAACCGCGGCAGAAGTGCCGCGGTTTTTGATATAATACCGATGATGCCTTGCGCTGTTGATTATATTCTGGAAGGACTTGCGAAGAACCTCGAGCTTGAAAGGGAGCTCGGCGGTTTCGTGATGGGGTTCGACCGTGATTTTCTGGCGACGCTGCCGAAGGAGCGGGCGGTGGAATCTGGAATTTCTGGTCCTGGGGATCGGAGTATCAAATCGGTAGCGCATGCCGCTCCTGCGACCTCCGCGGCCTTGCAACCATGTAGTTCCGCGACCTCCGTACCCTCTGCAGCTCTTTTGTACGATTATGTTTTTCTTCATCACGGGCCGATTACTGGGCCAGGTGTGGAGATGATGGCCAGGCTGGTGACGGCGATGAAGAGGTCTCCGGAGTCCGCTCCGATAGTTTTCACTGGTGAGAAGCCTGCGGCGAAGATTTACATTGTGCTTGGAGCGAAGGCGCTTGCGAAGTGGTATGGAGAGGTTGCGCTCGCATATGGCGGTTGGTTCAAGGATGCAGATTCGGAGGTGTTGCTCGTTTATTCTCCGGAGGACATCTATCGGTTCGGTGTTAACCTTTCCTCGGCGATGATTCAGAAGAAGCGCGAGATGTGGAGGAGTCTGCAGGAGGCGATGAGGAAAGTTAGTTGAGGTTGAGAGTTGAAGGAGTTTGGTGGTTTATGATTAATGAAAAGTGTAAAGTGTTGGCGCATGATGACTGGGGTGGCGGTTACCGTTATCTTTGTTTTGCGGCGCCGAAGATCGTTGCGGAGGCGCAACCTGGTCAGTTCGTTCATTTGAAGGTTCCTTCGCTTGAGATCAGCGCGTTGCGTCGTCCTTTCTCTATTTTCAATGCCGAAAACGGCGTACTGGAGCTATTGTACAAGACGGTGGGTCGCGGTACTGCGGCGATGAACATGATCGCGGTTGGCGAGGAGGTTGAGGTAATGGGGCCGCTTGGCCATGGATTCCCCGTGGCGTGCGATGGTGTTCCGCTTCTTGTCGGTGGAGGCTTTGGAGTGGCTCCGCTGTACTTTCTCGCGAGAAAGCTGGTAGCGGGTGCGCGTGGCAGTGGTGCAACTGATGTCAGATTGTTTGTCGGTGGGCGGACCAAGAACGATCTCCTGTGCATTGATCGTTTTGAAAAGCTTGGCGTCAAGGTTTTCACTGCGACTAACGACGGATCGGCCGGAGTGGCGGGTCTGGTCACGGATCCGCTGGACGATGAGTTAGTCAAGCTCCGTGAGGAGGGGCGTGAGTTTGAGATCTTCGCGTGCGGACCAGATCCCATGCTCAAGGCCGTGGCGCTTCGCGCGACTGGAACAAATTCGAAGGGGTGGATTTCGATGGATCGTCATATGGTCTGCGGGGTTGGCGCTTGCTACGCGTGCATCCAGAGGACGGTCCACGGTAATTCGCGCTGTTGTGTTGAGGGTCCGGTATTTGCTGCGAAGGATCTGGTATGGTAATGAAGCTGGTCGCGATATGATAGATACCAAGGTAAATCTAGGCGGGCTTGAGATGGCGACTCCGGTTGTCACTGCGAGCGGCACTTTCGGATACGGCTTCGAATATGTCGGCGCCGTTGATTACACGAAGCTCGGGGCGGTCACGGCGAAGGGCATTAGGATGGAGCCGTGGCTTGGGAATGCGATGCCGCGTCACGCCGAGATTCCGGGCGGGATGATCAATGCGATCGGTCTCCAGGGGACGGGCGTTGAACATTTTCTAGAGTACACGGTTCCGTGGTATCGGGAGCAGGTGAAGGGCGTTCCGATGATTGCGAACATTTGGGGCGGATCGGTCGAGGAGTACGGTGAAGTCGCAGCGGCGATGGGCGATCAGGTCGATGCGATTGAGATGAACGTCAGCTGTCCCAACGTCAAGGAAGGAGGGCACACCTTCGGTCAGGAACCGGCGGTGCTTTCCCGCGTCGTCGCGGAAGTGCGTAAGCACACGAAGCTTCCGCTGATCGTCAAGCTTGCGCCGAATGTCCCGTCGATCGTTCCTTATGTGAAGGCGTGTGAAGACGCTGGTGCCGATGCGCTTTCGATGATCAACACGATCCCTGCGATGGTGATCGACATCGAGAAGCGCCGTCCGGTTCTGGCCAACAAGTGCGGAGGCATGAGCGGGCGCAACGTGCACCCTGTGGCGGTAAAGCTCGTCTACGATGCGCACAAATCGACGAAGTTGCCGATTCTTGCGATGGGTGGTGTGTACGAGGCGAAAGACGCGGTTGAATTTATGCTTGCCGGGGCGACCGCGGTGGCAGTCGGCACTGCTAGCTTCACATCTCCCGATACGGTCGACAAGGTGTATGACGGTATGGTTGAGTATTGCGAGAAGCATGGTTTCAAGGCGATTTCCGACCTGACCGGCGCATTGGAAGACAGATAACCAGCAGTTAACGATTAATAGTCAAACCGTGAAGATTCTTTATAGATATGTCCTGAAGGAATACCTGATTCCGCTTTGCTATTGTCTTGGCGGATTCGTTTCCATTTATGTGCTCTTTGAGTTGTTCGGCTCATTTTCCAGGCTGATGGACGCGAAGCTGCCGTTGTTGACGATCGTGGAGTATTTCATCGCCTATCTGTGTCCGTTCACAGAGTGGCTAGTTCCCGCTGCGCTGATGCTTGCGGCGCTCTATACGATGTGGGGTTTTTGCCGTCATTCCGAACTGGTGGCGATGCGAGCTAATGGTATTGGCTTTGTCACCATCGTCGCGCCGATCCTTTCGGTGGCGATAGTCATGGCGGGCGTGGTCTGTTGGGTGAACAACGTCTATGTGCCGGCCAAGGCGCAATGGGGAAAGAATATGAAGTCCGAACGGTTCAACTTGGAACGTGTCGGCAAGAAGGACAACCTCGTCTATCGCGACTCGTCGACGTTTCGCACCTGGTCGATTGGCGGCGTTGACGATGAGAGGGCGGAGCATCTGACGGATGTCAAGGTATCTGTTGATCGTCCGGATGGCGGAGCACGCAGGCTTAACATCACTGCGGATCGCGCTGATTACCTAGACGGCGAGTGGTGGTTCACAGCTCCTAAGATTCAGTATTTTGATACCAACGGATCGGAAGTCGCATCCCCGTGTCCTGAGATGGATTCCCTCGGGTTGCGTTGCTTTCCCGAGTTTGACGAGACTCCAGATGACTTCATGATGCAGAATCGCGCTTGGGAGTACAATTCTATCAGCGATCGGATCCGTTATCTCAAAACTCACCCTGGGCTTTCGGAAGAGACTCTTCGTAAATACCGTTATGATATCTGGGCGAAAATTCTGTCTCCGTTCGCCTGTGTAGTCATCGTCCTTTTCGCAATTCCTGCGGGAATCGCATCCGGGCGGCAGAGTGTGTTCAAGGGGATTGTTGGTGCGCTTGGCATGTTCTTCGGCTTTTATGCCCTTGATATTGGCGGAATGGTAGCGGCTAACGCCGGATGGTGTCCCGTCGTCCTGGCGGCGATCCTTCCGTACGTCGTATTCTTGATTCTTGGTATTAGGGCTTTTCACAGGCAGCGTTGAGATGTTTCCGGATCTGATAGACATTGGCTTTCTTCATCTGAAGACCTACGGAGCCTGCATGGCCGCGGGTTTTCTTCTCTGTTGGAAGCTGATCGAAATACTTTCCGGGCGCAAGGATTTGTCAAGTCTGCTTGTTTCACTGATGATTTCCGGTGTCGTCGGTTCGCGTGCGGCGTATGTGATTGAGCACTGGCGTAGTGAGTTTGTGTCCGACCCTGTGGAGGTGTTCGCGGTCTGGAAGGGCGGATTGATGTTTTACGGCGGACTTATCTTCGCGATCTTGGTTTTCGTCGGTTGGTGCGTCATGAAGAAGGAGAAGGTGTTCGCGATGGCCGATTTGCTGGCGACGGTAATTCCGCTTGGGCATGCGTTCGGGCGTATCGGCTGTTTCTTTTACGGCTGTTGCTACGGAAGCGTCTCGGAGTCTGCCTTCGCCGTCTGTTTCCCGCGTTTTTCGCCGGCTTGGCACGAGCAGGTTTCGCACAGACTCATTGATCCGTCCGCCGTCTGCTCGCTTCCGGTGCTTCCGACCCAGCTTTTTGAAGCGGTTGCTCTTTTGGTTCTATTTGTCCTGCTGCTTTTGCGTTACCTTCGTACCATTCGCCCTTCGGCTAATAATTCGACTTCCTTCAACACATCCTTCTATCTCGTCGGGTACGCGGTAATCCGCTTTTGGTTGGAGTACCTTCGCGGTGATCCGCGCGCAGAGATAGGTCCGTTCTCGATTTCTCAGACGATCTCTATCGGGATCTTCGCTGCGGGGTTGGTGATTCTGGGTTTGAGGAAACGCCTCGCTTCAAAGCATTTTTCCGCCTGAAAATCCACACGGAACCGCATATTTTTGCTATAATATGCGGAAATGTATTTAAAGCAATTAGACGTAATCGGGTTTAAGAGTTTCGCCGATAAGACGAAGTTAACTTTCGACCCGGGGTTGATCGCCATTGTCGGTCCGAACGGTTGTGGAAAATCTAACGTTTCCGACGCCATCCGCTGGGTTCTAGGTGAACAGCGTCCTACGGCTCTTCGTTGCTCTAAACTCGTCGATGTCGTTTTCAATGGAACCGACACTCGCAAGCCGCTCGGCTTGGCCGAAGTCACGATTACCTTCGCCGACTGCGAGAAGGAGCTCGGCACTGAATATCATGAGGTGACGATTACCCGTCGCGTCTATCGTGACGGTTCGGGCGAATATTTCCTGAATAAGCAGGCGTGTCGACTGAAGGATATCCAGCACCTGCTGATGGGCACTGGTATTGGCACGAGTTCTTATTCGGTTATGGCCCAGGGCCAGATCGACGCGATTCTCTCGTCCAAGCCCGAAGACCGCCGTGCAGTATTCGAAGAGGCTTCCGGCATCACCAAGTTCAAGGCCGACCGCAAGGAGGCGCTCCGCAAGATTGAGCAGACCGAGCAGAACTTGTTGCGCGAGGCGGATGTTCTTCGTGAGATGAAGCGTCAGATTGCCTCGCTGCAACGCCAGGTCGGCAAGGCCCAGAAGTACAAGGAGCTCCGCGACGAGCTCCGCGGGCTCGACATCTACGTTTCCAAGAATCGCATTCATGGTTTTGATGAAGAGCTTGAGCAGAATGCGTTGAATCGGCAGGAGATCGAGAAGGCGATTAACGAAGCAACGGAGACGGTTGTCGAGGCCGAGCAGCGTCAGCAGACTCTGCATGCGGAGATTCACGAGCTTGAGGAGAGGATGCAGACGCTCGCTTCGCAGCAGGCTGCCGCGGACAGTGCTTACACGCGTGCGCATGAGGTTATCAACGTCAACCAGCAGCGCATCGCCGAATACAAGGAGTTCGCTGCTCGTGATGAACGTGACATTGCCGACACGAGGGCGCAGATTGAGGAGCTGGCGTTGCAGGCAGAGTCGCTTGAGCAGAAGACGAAGCTACTCACCGATTCGCTTGGCGCCACCCGGGATGCGTTGTCGGCGGCGGAAGAGGCGTTCAATCAGTCGCAGTCCGAAATTGATGCGAAGCGCGCCTCGGTTAACGAGCGTCGTCGTGAAGTGGCGAACGCCAAGCTCGCCGGTCATCTCGTGAACGACGCCAAGGTTGATGTCGCCGGTAAAATCGAGACGTGGCCGAAGGGTACCGAGGTCTCTACGAGTGACCGTCGCGAAATCCTGATGGCCGAGATCCAATCCGCCGAGGATGAAATCCGCCAGCTCGAGCTCGGCAACATGACTCTTTCCCAGCAGTTTACTGAGCGTCGCATCGCGGTTTCCCAGATGGAGCAGGAGCTTTCCTTCGTTGGCGAGCAGCGTACGGCCGCCGAGCGTCGACGTGATGATTTGCAGCGGTCAATCGAGGGCCGTTTGAGCGGCATCCGCAGTTATCAGGATTCGATCCAGCGTTTGATCGATGAATCCGCCGAACTCAATGCCTCCCTCGAGGATCTCCGCGGCGCGGCGGCCGATTGTCGTGCGGCGATGGATGTCGAGCGTGAGAAGCGTGGTGAGCTCATGGCTAAGATCTCTGAGGCAGACCGGCTCGTTGCCGAAAAGCGCAATGGGCTCGATCAAGCGCGTGATTTCCGCGGCAAACTTGAGGTTCAGGCTGCCGAGTCGACGATGCGCCGCCAGAACGTTTACGAGCATCTGCAAGACGAGTATGGCCTTTTCGCCGATGCCGTCATGCGTGAACCCGATCCCGAGTGGAAGAACGGTGTTGTGCCTCCGATGGACGAATGTGAGGCGAAGGTTCAGAAGTTGCAGTCGCAGATCGCCGAGCTCGGGCCTGTCAACATGGTCGCGATCGACGAGTGTCGCGAGCTTGAGGAGCGTTACGCTAAGGAGAAGGCTCAGGAGGAGGATCTCATTGCCGCTAAGGCGCAGCTGATGGATCTCATCAACAACTTGAACCTCACCTCTGGTGATATGTTCAAGAAGACCTTCGAGCAGGCCAATAAGAACTTCCAGACGATGTTCACGAAGCTCTTCGGCGGCGGCGAGGCCCGTCTCGTTCTCCTCGAGAATCAGGAAGATCCGCTCGAGTGCGGCATCGACATCATTGCGCGGCCTCCGGGCAAGCGTCCGCAGAGCGTCACGCTACTTTCTGGCGGCGAGCGCACGATGACCGCGGTAGCGCTGCTGTTCTCGATCTTCATGATCAAGCCGGCTCCGTTCTGTATGCTCGATGAGCTCGACGCGGCGCTTGATGACGCTAACATCGGCCGTTTCGTCGAACAGCTCAAGGAGTTTCTGAAGACGTCGCAGTTCTTGATTATCACTCATAACCAGCATACTATCGCTGGGTCTGATCTCGTTTACGGCGTCAGTCAGCAAGAGAAGGGCGTCAGCCGCGTGATCTCGATGAAGCTCTCTGATCTGGGGGTGAAGGCGAAGAAGTAAAAAGCTTATGTTCAAGGCAGTATCCAACAAAGTGGCGTTCCCGAAGATGGAGGAGGAGATCCTCAAGGTCTGGGAGCTGAATTCTACATTTGAAAAGTCGCTTAAGCGTAATGAGGGCAAGGAGCGCTACAAGTTCTACGACGGTCCTCCCTTCGCGACGGGGCTTCCCCATTACGGGCATCTCCTCGCTGGTACGATCAAGGATATCGTTCCGCGTTACCAGACGATGCGCGGCAAGTACGTCGAGCGTCGTTTTGGCTGGGATACGCACGGGTTGCCGATCGAGGCGCTAGCGCAGGATGCGCTTGGCGTCGCCGGTGCGCCTGAGATCAAGCAGCTCGGCGTCGACAAGTTCAACGAGCAGTGCCGTTCAATGGTTTTGAAGTACGTCTCCGAGTGGCGTAAGACCGTTTCGCGCATGGGCCGCTGGGTTGATTTCGATCATGACTACAAGACGATGCAGCCGGAGTTCATGGAGACGATCTGGTGGGTCTTCAAGCAGCTCTGGAACCAGGGTCGCGTATATCGCAGCCACCGAATCATGCCGTACTCCTGGAAGCTTTCGACGCCGCTCTCGAACTTCGAGGCGGGCTCGAACTACAAGGATGTGCAGGATCCGACCGTGACTGTGCGCGCTAAGGCGCTTTCGGCAGAGAGCGAGTCGGTCTGCAAGCTGCTCGCGTCCGAGCCGACCGTGTATCTGCTCGTGTGGACGACTACGCCGTGGACGCTGCCCGAGAACCTCGCGATGTGCGCCGGCGCCAAGATCGACTATGTCGCGGTCCGCGATGTGACGGACGAGGCGCGTCCGATCTACATGATGGCGAAGCTCCGTCTGCCCGCGATCTTCAAGAAGCCAGAGCAGTATGAGATCGTCTGGGAGGGTAAGGGCTCCGAGCTTCTGGGTATGACCTATGAGCCGATTTTCCCGTACTTTGCCGACCGGAAGTTCGAAGGTGCGTTCCGCGTCCTTAACGACGACTACGTCACCACCGATGATGGTGTCGGCATCGTCCATATCGCTCCGGCGTACGGCGAGGACGACTTCCGCGTGTGCAAGGAGCATGGCATGCTCGCGCTTGTCGATCCGCTAGATGACGCCTGCGCGTTTACGGATGCTATTCCAGAATACAAGGGCCGTTTCTGCAAGGACTGCGACAAGGACATCATCAAGGCTCTGAAGGGCATGGGCAAGCTCGTCCATCAGGCGACGATTGTTCACTCGTATCCTTTCTGCGATCGAACCGACACGCCGCTCATCTACCGCGCAATCGACGCGTGGTACGTGAAGGTAGAAGATCTTCACGAACGCCTCGCCAAGAACAACGCGAAGGTCCACTGGACTCCGCAGTATGTCGGCGAGAAGCGCTTCGGCAACTGGCTTGAGGAGGCGCGCGACTGGAATATCTCACGCAATCGCTTCTGGGGCAGCTGCATTCCGGTCTGGATCAACGACGAAGATAAGGATGACATGATTTGCGTCGGCTCGATCAAGGAGCTCGAGGAGCTCTCCGGCGAGAAGGTCACGGATCTCCATAAGCACTTCGTCGACAGGATTGTGATTCGGAAGGACGGCAAGACTTACCATCGCACTCCCGAGGTGCTGGACTGCTGGTTCGAGTCTGGCTCGATGCCCTACGCCCAGCAGCACTACATGGGCGGAGCGGACGGCAAAGCCGACTTCGAGAGCTTCAAGAACTACTTCCCGGCCGACTTCATCGCCGAAGGCCTCGATCAGACCCGCGGCTGGTTCTATACGTTGATGGTGCTTGGCACCTGCCTCTTCGACCAGTCGCCGTACAAAAACGTGATTGTGAACGGGCTCGTTCTCGCCGAAGACGGCAAGAAGATGTCCAAGCGTCTGAAGAACTATCCCGATCCGAACCTCATGCTTGACACGTATGGTGCCGACGCCATCCGTCTCTACATGATCTATTCGCCGGTCGTGAAGGCGGAGTCGCTCAAGTTCTCTGAGAACGGCGTGAAGCAGCTGATGCGTGATCTCCTCATTCCTTGGTGGAACGCGTATTCGTTCTTCGTCACCTATGCTAACGTTGACGGATTCCACGACAAGGAGGTTGTTTACCCCGAGTCTGTGAATGTCCTCGACAAGTGGATAGTCTCCTCGATGGAGACGTTGATCCATGACGTTACCGAAGCGATGGATGACTATGACCTGCAAAAATCGGTCCGGCCGTTTGTGAAGTTCGTCGAAGACCTCACCAACTGGTACATCCGCCGCAGCCGTCGCCGTTTTTGGAAGAGTCAGAACGACGGGGACAAGCTTTGCGCCTACCGTACGCTCCGTTATGTCCTCGTGCAGCTTTCCAAGGTCGCTGCTCCGTTCACGCCGTTCATCGCCGAGGAGATCTACATGAACCTGAAGGGCGAGAGCGATCCGGAATCGGTGCATCTCTGTGACTTCCCGTCGGCGAACGACGCTGCGCGTCAGCCAGAGCTTGAGAAGGCAATGTCTGAGGTAATGACCGTGGTCGAGCTCGGTCGTCGTCTTCGGGCCGACAATGATCTGAAGGTCAGGCAACCCCTAGCGAAGCTTCGCGTCGCAGGGGTTGAGGTTGGAGGTGAAGGTGGTCTGTGGAATGATCTCGTCTCTTTGATTACTGACGAGCTGAATGTCAAGTCCGTTGAGTTTATCGCCGACGAGACCGAGCTTTGCGATGTCTCCTACAAGGCGAATTTCAAGACGCTCGGCAGGAAATGCGGTCCGAGGATGAAGGAGGTTGCCGCGGCGATCGCGTCTGGTAACCTCAGGATCGACGGTATCGAACTGTCCGAAGAGGACGTCCAGGTGATCCGTAAGCCCAAGGCTGGGCTTGTCGTTGCGTCGGTTGGGTCTATTGTCGTTGGTCTTGAGACCGCGCTTACTCCCGAGCTTATCGCCGAAGGCAACGCCCGCGAATTCGTCTCGCATGTGCAGTCAATGCGCAAGGAGGCCGATTTCGAGGTCACCCAGCGGATCGCGCTTACGATCGAAGCTGATGCCGAGATGAAGGCCGCGATTGAGGCCCATCTCGACTACGCGAAGAACGAGACGCTCGCGACTGACCTTGTGTTCGCGCCTTGCGATGCCGAAGCGGCCGAGCTTAATGGCCACGCCACGAAGATCGCGATTGCGAAGGTATGAAGCATTTCACTGACAACAAACAACAACAAATTAACTGTTAAACATCATGGCAATTGACTGGATCGTAATGGGGGCGTTCGGAGGATATTTGGCGCTGATGCTCTTCATTGGCTTTTTCTTCTCGAAGCGTCAGGAGAACATGGGCGACTACTATCTTGGCGGTCGCAAGATGAACAAGTGGGTTGTTGCGCTTTCCGCCCAGGCGTCGGATATGTCCGGCTGGCTCCTGATGGGTCTGCCTGGTGCGATCTATGTCGGTGGCTTCTCTGAGGCGTGGATTGGAGTCGGACTCGGCATCGGCACTTACCTTAACTGGAAGATTGTTGCCCAGCGGCTCCGCACCTATTCGCAGGTTTGTGGCGACTCGATCACGATTCCGGATTTCATCAACAACCGTTTCCGTGACAAAACCGGGATGGCGCGTATCATCGCCGCGTTGATCATCCTCGTTTTCTTCACGTTCTATACGGCGTCCGGTTTCGTGAGTTGTGCGAAGCTCTTCACGACGACCTTCGGTATCCCAGAAACGATCGAGAGCCTTGGCGGCATGAGCGGATATTCGCTCTGTCTCTGGATCGGCGCGCTCGTCGTCGTCAGCTACACGCTGCTCGGCGGTTACATGGCCGTCTGCTGGACCGACTTTATCCAGGGCTCGCTCATGTTCATCGCGATCGTCCTCGTTCCAGCGGTCGTTGTCTGCAACGCCGGCGGTTTCGCTGATACCGTGGATCAGCTTAATGCGATCAATCCGCATCTTCAGTCGCTTTTCACCTCAGCGTCCACGGCTAAGGCTACTGGCTTCATCGGTCTCGCCTCGTGCCTTGCTTGGGGTCTCGGCTATTTCGGAATGCCGCACATTCTCGTCCGCTTCATGTCCATCGACAATCCTGCGGAGGTGAAGGGTTCCCGCCGCATTGCGATGACGTGGGTGACGATCTCGCTCGCCGCGGCGACGGTGATCGGGCTTGTTTTCCATCTCTATCTTAAGCAGAAGGGTCTTACTCTCGCTGACGTCGGTGGCGATCCAGAGAAGGGCTTCATGATCATGATCAATGGCATCTTCTCGGGCGGATTCCTTGTCCGGGTGTTTGCTGGCATTCTCCTCTCCGCGATCATGGCGGCGATCATGTCCACGGCCGACTCCCAGTTGCTTGTTTCCGCGTCTTCGTTCTCCAACGATCTCTACAAGGTGATCTTCCGCAAGAACGCCTCCAACCGTGAGCTGATGTTCGTCTCGCGTCTCGCGGTGTTTGTGGTGGCGATCATCGCGATCGTCATGGCGATGAACACGCAGTCAGAGTTCTTCAAGGTCGTCATGAAAATGGTGTCTTTCGCGTGGGCCGGTTTCGGTGCCGCGTTCGGACCGCTGGTGTTGCTGGCTCTCTTCTGGCGTCGTACGAATCTCGCCGGCGCGATCGCGGGCATGGTCGTAGGTGCGGCCACCTGCTTCGTCTGGAAGTTCGTGCTCGCTGATTATGCGGCGCAGTATCCGATCTTCGGTCTTTACGAACTCGCACCGGGCTTCTTCCTCTCGCTCGTGGCTACGGTCGTGGTCTCGCTGCTCACGAAGAAGCCGTCGGAGGAGATTGCCGCGGAATTCGATCGTGTTTCCTCAAGCTCTGTCCGTCAGCGCGACATCAAGCGTCTGCTTGACGACGTCTTCGACGATGCGAAGGCGACGGACGAAGAGAAGGAGCGTATCCGCAAGGCGTTGGATTCGATTGCTTGATTCAGTTTTTCGATTTGTCCGGAGAAGCTTCGTGAGTTGCGAAGTGCCGAAGGTGTAAGGATCCGAAAGGGTCGGGTCTGATCTCTCAGGCAAAAGGACGGAAAGGTACAGGTAGACAATGCAGGGCAACTGGCTCGAAACGTTCACGAAATACGTGGACCTGGTGGATGACAAGGTATGGGGAACCTCCTTTGAAATCGCGGGGTTCCCGGTACCGTTACTGATCATTCTGATTCTCTTCGGTGGGATTTTTCTTACGGTGCGGCTTGGCGGAATGCAGTTTATCCGTTTGCCGCTTGCGCTCAAGTACATGTTCCGCAACGAGAAGACCCATCAGGGGGCGAAGGGCGAGGTGACTTCCTTTGGCGCGCTTTGCACGGCGCTTTCTGCCACGATCGGAACTGGTAACATCGTCGGTGTGGCTACCGCATATGTCGCCGGCGGTCCCGGCGCCATCTTCTGGATGTGGCTTGCCGCGCTCTTCGGCATGGCGACTAAGTATTCAGAAGGCCTCCTTGCGGTCAAGTACCGCGAGCATGACGAACTTACCGGACATGTACTTGGTGGACCGTTCTACTACATCGAGAAGGGAATGGGCCCGAAATGGAAATGGCTCGCGGTCATCTTCGCGTTCTTCGGTTGCTGTGTTGGTCTCATGGGCATCGGTACGTTCACCCAGGTGAATTCGATCTGCGGTTCGCTCAACACATTTTTCCAGAGTTACATCGATCCGGCGCACAACCATGTGTTCACGATCCTCGGCAACCAGTACTCCTGTGCGACGATCTTCGGATCGATCATGCTTGCGTTCATGGTCGGCATGGTCATCATTGGCGGGCTCAAGCGAATTGCCTCCGTCTCCGAGAAGGTGATTCCGGTGATGGTGATTGTGTATGTGGTCTTCTCGCTCGTCCTGATCTGCTACAACATCAGGCTGATTCCGTCCGCCGTCGCCACGATCGTCAAGTGTGCTTTCGGCTGGCAGGCTGCCGCCGGCGGTGTCATTGGTGCGATCATCGTTGCGATGCAGAAGGGCATCGCGCGCGGCATCTTCTCGAACGAGGCGGGCCTCGGTTCCGCTCCGATCGCCGCCGCCGCCGCACAGACCAAGGAATGCGTCCGTCAGGGTCTAGTCTCGATGACGGGCACCTTCCTCGACACGATCATCGTCTGCTCGATGACCGGTATCGCGCTCACGATGACCAACCAGCCCGTTTCCGCCGCGTCCTTCGCCGGGCACTCCATCTACGCCGCCGACGCCGCTTCCGGCGCTGCTGCGACGATGAAGGCGTTCGCGGTCGGCATCCCGTTCCTCCCGGCGATCGTCACGGATGCGCTGGTGATGGTGTGCCTCGTTCTCTTCGGTTTCACCACGATCCTCGGTTGGGACTACTACTCCGAGCGCTGTCTCGAGTATTTGACCGGCGGAAAGATGGGGCCGGTGCTGGTTTACCGCTGGCTCTACATCATTGCCGTCTTTGTCGGTCCGTACATGACGATCTCCTGCGTGTGGGGCATCGCCGACATATTTAACGGGCTCATGGCCGTGCCGAACATGATCGCGCTCCTTGCGCTTTCCGGTGTGGTTGCTTACGAGACGAAATACTTCTTTAAACGTCTCCGCGCTGGTGAAATAAAGGACTGACCTTGTGCGATCTTTTTGATATAATACAGGTATGAAATTGATAGAAGTCGATAAAGGTGTTAATTTTGGTGACGGGTCGCTGACCTTCATTGCCGGTCCTTGCGTGATCGAGAGTCGGGCGATGGCGATTGATCTCGCAAAGAAACTGACGGCGCTTTCGAAGCGCCTCGGCGTAAAGTACATCTTTAAGGCGAGTTTCGACAAGGCGAATCGCACCAGTGTTGATTCGTTCCGTGGCCCTGGGATCGACAAAGGTCTTGAGATTCTGTCGGAGATTCGTTCGACATTTGATGTGCCGGTCCTTACCGATATTCATGAGCCGTGGCAGTGTGCGGTCGCCGCGCAGGTCTGTGACGTGCTGCAGATTCCCGCGTTTCTCGCGCGCCAGACCGATCTCGTGGTCGCCGCGGGCGAGACTGGTGCCGTCGTCAATGTCAAGAAGGGGCAGTTCATGGCGCCTGAGGATATGACGAACGTCATCAAGAAGATCGAATCAACCGGCAATAGGCGCATCGTCCTTTGTGAGCGGGGCGTTTCGTTCGGCTATCGTAATCTAGTTGCCGATATGCGTTCGCTTCTCATCATGCGCGAGCTTGGTTACCCTGTGGTGATGGACGCTACTCATTCCGTCCAGCGCCCCGGCGGCTTAGGTACTGGTTCTGGCGGTGACGGCAAGTACGCTCCGGCGATTGCGCGCGCCGCCGTGGCGACGGGCGTGGACGGTGTTTTCATGGAAACCCATGTCAATCCCAAGCTCGCCAAATCCGATGCGGCAAATGCCATAAAGTTTTCGGAAGTGGAGAAACTCTGGAAGAAGCTGATCGCCATAAACGAAATTGTTCGCTGAAAAGCCAGTATCCGTCTTGTTCTCTCTCTCGCCGGTTTCCGGCGCGAAGATGGGTTTCGCATCCGCTGTGAGGAGGATGTTGCCATTGCTGTTGGCGATCATTCCACTGTTCGCCTATTCTTTTGACAGTGAGCGATGGTTGGAGAAACGTAGTGTAATGACCGCGGATGCGGCGCGTCTGCGGGCTGAGTATTCCAACTCCGTAAAGCGGGTCTCTTCGCCGTCCGAGGGTATTGCGATTCCTCTGGAGACTTACCCTGACGGGAGGATTCGCACGTTGGTATCTGCTACCAAGGCGCAGTTCTTCGCCGACAACTCGCTCGTATGGGCGGAGGATCTTCGTTTCGTCAAGATGAATGCCGACGGATCGGAGGAGTTGCGGTTGGATGCTTCAAGTTGTCTGATCGACCGTGTTTCGCGATCTGGTTGGGTTGAGGGGCACGCGAAGGTTGTGCAGGATAAGACTTTGTTCGAGGGAGACAACGTCTACTTTTCTTCTTCTAATAGTTTCGTGACCGCGTATATGAGCTCAGATCTAAAGTCATCGGATCTTAAATACGGAGGGTTGCGGCCTGACGAGCGGTCTGACACTAATAAGACGTCGGCGGTTTCGGCGAGGATTCGTGCGAAACGTACGGATATGGATCGATCTGAAGGAGTAATTATGTTCGAGGACGATGTGTTCGTTGAGTACTCGTCGGATTATACGCTGAATTCCGCGCGGCTTTTTGCCTTCCTCAAGGGTACAAACTCGATTTCTCGCATAGTTGCTTCTGGCGGTGTTACGGTGACCAACGAGTCCCGAGTCGGAGAATGCGACATGGCGGTTTTCCGCGAGCATGAGCGTAGGATTGATATGTACGGTGGGGCTGGTCGCCCCGCGAAACTCTTGGAGACTAGCGGCACTCGTTCGGAAGTGGTCGGATCCAAGGTCTCCTTTTGGATCGACACCGAGCAGGTCGAAGTGGTTGCTCCCATAATTTCCGTGGAGGAGAAGAATGTCAGATGATCTGGTTATGAGCGCGATGTCGGCGATGGCCGCAGAGCAAGAAGCGGCAAAGGCACCTGATCTTGTCGCTACTGGACTTGTTAAGATCTATGGTGATCGAACCGTGGTAAACGGCATGTCGATGCAGGTGAGCTGCGGAGAAATCGTCGGGTTGTTGGGTCCTAACGGTGCCGGTAAGACCACGACCTTTTATATGATTGTCGGACTTGTCAGGCCGAATGGCGGCAGCGTCGTGTTTCGCGGCAAGGATCTTACCGCGATGCCTGTCTACATGCGCGCCCGCAACGGACTCGGATATCTCGCGCAGGAGCCTTCGATTTTCAGAAAGCTTACGGTCTGGAATAATGTGATGGCGATTCTTGAGACGTTGCCGCTGTCCAAGAAGGAGCGCGACGAGCGCGCTGAAGAGTTACTTGCGCCGTTCGATCTCATGAAGGTCGCTAAGCAACCTGCGTATACGCTTTCCGGCGGTGAACGCAGAAAACTTGAGATCGCTCGTTCGTTAGTGCGTGATCCAGCGATTCTGATGCTTGACGAGCCTTTTGCTGGTGTTGATCCGCTGTCGGTGAACGAGATTCAGGATATTTGCCGTCGGCTTGCGAAGGAGCGTGGGCTTGGCATCATAATTACCGATCATAACGTGCGTGAGACGCTTAGTGTCGTCGATCGTGCTTACATGGTTTATAACGGAAAGCTTTTGAAAGCGGGAACTGCATCCGAACTGGTGGACGACCCTGAGGTCAGGGCACGCTATCTCGGTGACGGTTTCCATATGTAATAAGGAGGAATAGGAATGACAATCGAAGTAACTATGCGTCATAGCGATGTGCGTATTGAGGCGCTCAAGGAATATGCCGAGGCCCGTATGGCGAAGCTCGCCGAGAAATTTCCCAAGGTGACCAAGGTCGCCATCGTTATCGATGTGGATGCCAAGAAGCACATGTACATGGCCGAAGTCGTCGCTAATCGTCTTGGCGAGACTGCTGTCGGGGCTAAGGAGTTCTCTGAGAGTGGCAAGAGCGTGATTGACGCGGCCGCGGCTCGGGCCGAGCGTCAGCTGCTCAAGATGCGCGTAAAGGCCCGTAAGGGAACCGTACGTAAGCAGCGTGCCTCTTCGGAGAAGAACTGAGGTCCGTTTGATGAAGTACATACCCACAGGTGATAATGAAAAGGGTACCCGGTTTACGATCGGTGACTTCTACGAGGCTGGTCGTGACCCGCTGGAGCTGAACATCTTCGCCGGTGGGAAAAATCTCGGGCGTGAGGTGACCGAGCCGATTGTCAATCGGCCCGGCCTTGCGCTTACAGGTTTCTTTAACAAATTTGCCTGGCGCCGTCCGCAGCTTATCGGGCAGGCGGAGGTGGCTTATCTGAAGTCTCTTGACAAGAAGGATAGGCTGGCTCGTTTCCAGTCGGTGCTTGACCGGAAGGCGCGTTTCTTCGTCTTCACTGCTGGCGCGAAGCCGTTGATCGAGGAGGGGCGGCTCGCCGAGAAGGCTGGTGCCGTGATTTTCACGACGAAGCTTAAGACGCGCCAGTTTGCCAACCAGTCAACGTTTCTGTTGGAGCGGCTTGGCGCGCCTACGACCACGATGTATGGAACAATGATCGAGGTCGCGGGGCTCGGGGTGTTCATTGAGGGAGACCCTGGTCTCGGCAAGTCAGAGACGGCGCTCGGCCTCATTAAACGCGGGCATGCGTTGATAGCAGATGATCTCACCTGCATCCGTAAGGAGGTCGGCACCGATGCCCTGTTCGCGTCTGCGAGTGATTCTACTGCGGGTTTTATGGAGATTCGTGGCATCGGTATTATGCATGTTCCGCGGATCTTCGGCGTTACGAGCGTCCGCGGTGAGAAACGGTTGCAGCTCGTGATCACATTCAAACGCTTGGTCGATGTACGTGCTGAAATCGATCGGGTGGGGCAGGAGCGGCATTATCGGAAGATTCTTGGGGTTAACGTTCCAAATTTGATTATTCCGGTGTCTGAAGGTCGTGATCTCGTGAATCTCGTGGAGACCGCGGCAATGCAACAGAAATTGCTGCAGACCGGTTTTGATCCGGTTGATGCGCTTTCGCAGCGCCTGCGTCAGCGGGCATCTAGTTTTAACGGTAAAAAAGGGGGAAGATAATCATGGCTGAGAAAATCACTCGGGAGTTTAAGCTCCTCAACAAGTACGGCATGCATGTTCGTCCTGCAGGGCTTTTCGCGAAGACCGCGAGTAAGTTTGACGCCGAGGTGGAAGTCGAGAAGGACGGTAACGTCGTTTCCGGCAAGTCGATTATGGCGCTGATGACGCTTGAGGCGGTTAACGGGACAATTCTCAAGGTTTCGGCGTCTGGTCCTCAGGCTAACGAGGCTCTTGACGAACTCGAGGCGCTTGTAGCGAGGAAGTTTGACATTCCTGATGAGCAGTAAGCCGTCCATGCAGACGGTTGCGGGCCTTCCAACGGCCCGTGGACTCGCCAGCGGTCCCGTTTTCCTTTATCGGGGAAACGCTGGTCTTGCGGTGCCTGAGTACCGCGTTCCCGAAGATCAGGTCCCAGGGGAACTGGCACGTCTAAAACGCGCCCGTGAGGTGCTCAGACGCGATATGGAGAACCTTATCGCGATCATGAAGGAGCGTACCGACCGTGAAGATTGGATGGTCTTCGAATGTCAGGAGATGATGATTGATGATCCGATGGTTATCGGAGAGTCCGTCGGTTATATACAGAACGATCATGTCAATGCTGAATGTGCGGTGAAGCGCACGGCGTCAAGGCTGCGGGGTCAGTTCAGTCGGATGAATGATCCTTATTTCCGTGAAAGGGTAAGGGATATCGATGATATTGAGCGTCGCTATCTCAAGATCCTGGTAGGCAATGATGATAATCCTCATCTTGAGCTTAAGTCGCCTGCGATAGTCATCGCTGATGATCTCACCCCATCCGAAACCGTGCGTCTCCCCCGTGAATATACCCTCGGTTTCGCGACTAATGGTGGCTCGGCCACCAGTCATGTGGCTTTGCTGGCGCGCTCGCTAGGAATACCAGCTGTCATGGGCCTCGGAAATATAACCGAAATTGTGCGCCCTGGCGAGACGGTGTTGCTTGACGGTAATGCTGGTACAATTACGATTTCTCCCGACGACGAGACGGTTCGTGAGTTTGAGAGACTTGTCGACAAGCAACGGGCGGTCACTTACATCGTTAAGGAACAGGTGGCGGGTACGCTCAAGGACGGTGATATTGTTGACATCTTCGCCAATTTTCATCCTGGAGCGCCTATGGGCGGAGTGCGTGAGCTCGGAGCACGCGGAATCGGACTCTACCGTTCGGAATATCTTTGGCTCAATCACGAACGCGAACCGACGGAAGAAGAACAGTTTCAGGATTATAAGGCGGCCGCTGAGTTCGCGTCGTCGCTTTCCCCTAAGGGCACGCTCACGATTCGTACGCTCGACATCGGTGGAGACAAGGCGGTTCGCGGCATTACCGTTCACGAGGATAATCCGTTCCTCGGCAACCGGTCCATCCGCTATCTGCTTTCCAATCGAGAGGTCTTCAGGACTCAGCTGCGGGCTATTCTCCGTGCTTCAGCATTCGGCAAGATCAGTATTCTTCATCCGATGGTCAGTTCAGTCGAGGAGATCAAGGAGGCGAACCTTGAACTCGAGAAGGTTAAACGTCAGCTAGATGCCGAAGGCATAGTTTATGATCGATCGATTCCCGTCGGCATCATGATCGAGGTCCCCGCCGCGGCATTGAATTCTGAAGCGTTTGCCAGGTATGTCGACTTCTTTTCTATCGGCACTAACGATCTTGTTCAGTACACGATGGCTGCCGATCGGGCCAACGAGGCGGTTTCGCATCTATATCAGCCGCTCAATCCCGCGGTTCTGAAGCTGATGCGTATGACCATCGCGTCCGCGAAAAAGGCGAATATCTCCTGCGGCGTCTGTGGCGAGAGCGCGGCGGATCCGATCGTCGGCGTCCTTTGGGCTGCGATGGGTATTACGCTCCTTTCGATGAGTGCAACCTATATCCCCGTGATTTCGAAGATCTTGTCGCGGCTTACCCGCAAGGATCTCGATGATTACGCGGCGTTTGCCGCTGCACAGGATGCGGGAATATCGTCATCCGAGATGTTTGAGCGTTGCCGCGGGTTTCTAGAGGACCGCATTCCGGATCTTGACGATATCCTTGTATGATCAGCGTTCCCGAGGTCACAATCGAACGTATTGCCGTTGCCGAAGGACACGGCGAATCGTTGCGTGACCTCGCGTTAAGAGCGGTGAGTTTAATTCTCAACACTGAAGGCGAGGGCTCCTTCAGTCCCGGTGATTTTGGAGGTGTGGCGCCATCGCCCCACCAGGACATCGGCGGCGTGATCGTCGCAACTTTTTCGAATCCCCGTCGTTTCCCCTCGCTTGCGATCGAGATTGCCGCGTTGCTCGGCCTTCCGTCTTCGGTGCCGGCCTTTGATCTTCAGCTCGCGTGCAGCGCTTATCCCTACGCGCTCTATCTCGGCAGCAGAATCGCCGCGGATACTGGCAAGAAGGTCTTGATCATCGACGGCGATGTTCAGAGTCGCCTCATCGATCCCTCCGACCACGACACTGGCTCAATCTTCTCTGACGCTGTCACGGCGACGGTGGTTCAGGGTGCAGGGTGCGGGGTACAGGGTGCGGGGCAAAGTTACTTTGATTTCTACAGCAGGTTTAATGACGAGGCGCTTGCCTGTGGAGAGTCGGGTCCGATCAGGATGAAGGGCTTTGACGTCTTTGCTTTCGTCGCCACCGATGTCTCCCGCTTCCTCAAGGAGTTTATAACCTCCTTGAATAACTCTTCACTCTTCACTCTTCCCTCTTCACTTCTCTTCGTCCCTCACCAGGCCAATCCCTATATGATCCGCCAGCTGGCGAAGTCTATCGGACTTTCCGACCAGCTCCTTACCCTCGACGAAGCGAAGAAGAATCCGGGTTCTTGTTCAATTCCAATGACTCTTGCCGCTCATCCCGAATGCCGCGGCAAGAATGTCCTTCTCGCGGGTTTCGGCGCCGGCTATTCCGCCGCCGCCTCACTCGTGAAGATTTCGGACGAATTCAAGGTTGGTGACCAAAGCAAGCGGATGTCGAATGAAAATTGAATTGCTTTCTGCTCGAGTGCGAGCGGAGAACTTTGGTGCATTTAATTCGGGTTGATGTAGGATAAAGTCTGATGAAATATGATATAATATTCAACCGATTTTTCGGAAAGGAATATTCATATCATGAAACTCGAAGATCTTAAGGGTAAAACCGTCGGTGTCTGCGTTTCGGGCGGGCTCGATTCCAAGACCATCTGCTGCGTGCTCAAGGATGCTGGCGTCAAGGTGAAGGCGTTCTCCGCGAACGTCGGTCAGCCAGACGAGAAGGACATCAACGATATCAAGAAGAAGATGGCGCCGACGGGCGTTCAGACGACTATCGTCGATGTCACCAAGGAGATGGCCGAGATTTGCTTCGAGACCGTTAAGTGCCAAGCCATGTACGATGGCGGCTACTGGAACTCCACTGGCATCGCCCGTGCGGTCACGGTTCAGAAGCTCCTCCCTGCGATGAAGAAGGCCGGTTGCTCGGTCCTCGTCCACGGTGCGACCGGACGCGGCAACGACCAGATGCGCTTTGAGCGCTACACCAACGTCTTCGATCCGTCTTTCGGCGTTTACGCCCCCTGGCGTGACGAGGCCTTGCTCAAGAAGTTCCCTGGCCGCACCCAGATGGTTGACTTCCTTGCCAAGCGCGGTATTGTCGCATTCGTCGGCACGAAGAAGAAATACTCGACCGATGCGAACCTTGCTGGACTCTCCCACGAGGCCGAAGAGCTGGAGGAAATGACGACGTCGATGCGCATCGTCAAGCCCACGATGGGTGTGTGGCCTGAGAAGGCCCCGAATAAGGTCGAGAAGATTACGCTGAAGTTCGAGAAGGGACGTTGCACCGCCATCAACGGCAAGAAGATGTCCCCGCTCCAGGTCATGCTCGAGCTCAACAAGATCGGCGGACGTAACGGCATTGGCATGAAGCATGCGCTTGAGAACCGCATCATCGGCACCAAGAGCCGTGGCGTGTACGAGGCTCCCGGCATGGAGGTTCTCTCTTGGGGTCTCAAGTACATTTATGAGGGCATCATGGACCGTCGTTCCACCAAGCTCTTCCAGGAACTCTCCAAGCTCGTCAGCGACCAGATCTATGATGGTCGTTGGTTTGATCCCGCAACTCAGGCCGCCCGCGCGGCCATTCAGGTTTGGGCGGACAAGGCGACAGCCGAAGTGACCCTCGGTCTTTACAAGGGCAACATCTTCTTCGAGTCCCTCACTGGCCTCAAGGCGACGATCTATAATGAAGCCGATTCCTCTATGGAGGCGTCTAACGGACTCAATCCGCACAGTTCGCAGGGCTTCGCGGAAATCCAGTCCGTTGAGGCGAAGATGCTCGCGAAGGCCGGACAGATCAAGGCGTGAGGAATGTTCGAATTAAGATATTAGTGTCGCGTGATGGCTGAAGAAATGAAGAAAGAAGAAACGATGCCTGCCGAGGAGCCGGTGAAAGAGCCGGCCTCCTTGGAATCCGATGCCAAGCTTGGAGGTGAGGAGCCCTCGCCTCACCAGGTTGAGCATTCGGAGAAGGAAGAATCCGCGAAGCCCGCGGAGCCGGATTGGAAAGATCTCTACGCTAGGCTTAAGGCTGATTTTGACAATTACAAGAAGCGTGCCGCTCGTGATCGTGATGATGTCTACCGTTACGCGGAAAGTGATATTCTCGGGGATATCTTGCCGACGGTGGATAATCTCGCGCTCGCACTTGCCAACGCGAAGGATCAAGATGATCCGTTTGTGAAGGGCGTCAAGCTCGCGTACGATACGCTTCTGAAGTCGCTCAAGGATCACGGTGCAGAGCCATTCGATTCAGTCGGCAAGGAACTCGATACCGGGAGGATGGAGGCCATCACCATGATGCCCTCGGCCGATGTCGTAGAAGGTAAGGTCGTCGCCGAAGTGAAGAAAGGCTGGATGCTGAAGGGCAAGTCCCTCCGGATCGCGCAGGTTGTCGTTTCCTCTGGCAAACCGCAGTGAGGATTAAGATGGCTAACAAGAGAGATTATTACGAGGTGCTCGGAGTGAGCAAGACGGCGACGGCGGACGAGATCAAGTCTGCCTACCGTAAGCTTGCGATGAAGTATCATCCTGATCGTAATCCAGGCAACAAGGAGGCAGAGGAGAAGTTCAAGGAGGCGGCGGAGGCGTATGACGTCCTTCACGACCCCGAAAAACGTCAGCGTTACGATCAGTTCGGTCACCAGGCGTTTGAGGGCGGTGCGGGCGGATACGGTGCCGGCGGTATGAACATGGACGATATCTTCTCCATGTTCGGCGACCTCTTCGGAGGACGAGGCGGCGGAAGCGGTGGTTTTGGTGGCTTCGGTGATTTTTTCAGCGGAGGCGGAAGGCATCAGACCCGTGATCCCAATGCTCCACGGGACGGAGACGATATGTCGTTCCGTCTTGACATTGATTTTGACGAAGCGCTCTTCGGTAGCGAACGTACGATTGACCTGACGGTTCCCGGGCAGTGTCCGGAATGTCATGGTAGCGGTGCTGCAGCTGGTTCCAAGCGTGTCACCTGCAAGACCTGCGGTGGCCACGGTGTTGTTATGGGCGGTGGAGGATTCCTCCGTGTCCAGCAGACGTGTCCGACCTGCGGTGGCGAAGGCAGTGTGTTGGAGAAGCCCTGCAAGAAGTGCCGTGGCGCGGGTCAGGTTCCGACGCCTCAGCATATTTCCCTTAAGATCCCGGCCGGGGTCGACAATGGTTCACGTCTGCGGGTCTCTGGCAAGGGCGCCGGCGGTATCCGCGGCGGCAGCAACGGCGATCTTTATGTGGTTCTCGGCGTGCGTGACAGCGACATATTCGAGCGGGATGGGCTTGATCTCGGCGTCGATATCCCAGTCTCTCCAATGACCGCGGCGCTTGGCGGAGAGGTGGAGGTTCCTACGCCGGAAGGTACCGCGACTTTGAAGATCCCCGCGGGCACTCCTAATGGTAAGCTTTTCCGTCTGCGTGGAAAGGGTGTTCCGAATCTCCGCGGCGGTTATGCCGGTGATCTTACCGCCCGCATCGTAATCGAGGTTCCTGCGAACCTTGATCGTAAGCAGCGCGCAGTGCTTGAGGAATTTCAGAAAATCGCGAAAGATTCCACCTTCCCGGAAGCCCAGTCGCTTTCGAACAAGGTGAAGGTCTTCTACAGTCATCGCGACAAGCTGAGGAAATAAACGCACCTGTGGTGGAATGGCAGACACGGCGGATTTAGGTTCCGCTGCTTCGGCGTGGGGGTTCGAGTCCCTCCAGGTGCACATCTGCTGTGTGTTAGCTGATGAGCTGGATGTTATGGCTTCTGGCGAGTGCTGCGGTACTCGCAGTATACGATCTTCTGAAGAAGGCGAGTGTTCGTAAGAATGCGGTTCTTCCTGTCGTGATAAT
>CALYRV010000011.1 GCA_945483525.1 uncultured Verrucomicrobiota bacterium | reverse complement strand
CGAAATCGTGGAATTCAGCGACTGGTATCCGACGAAGGACGGACTTAAGTTCGTCACCGGTGATATGGACAAGGTTTATCCCGCGTTGGCGTTGCTGCCGTATATGCCATTCCCTGCGACCCGCGCGGGAGCATGGTGGTTCTCTGGACTCTGCGCGGCGATCTTCTTCGCGACGATTATTCTGATTTCACGCTCGAATGCGGCGCGGCACGGAATCCGCGCCCTACCGCATGGAGGCGTAATGCCTTATCTCGTCGCGCTTAGTATGCCGTTTCTGTTCGCCCTTGAGCGCGGTAATCCCGTCTGGATCTCGGCCGCCGCGGTAGGCGTGTTCCTCGCGTGGTGGGACGACGAGAAGGGGTGGCGTCGCTATGTCGCCGCCGTCTGCCTCTCCAGCGCCGCCGTGTTAAAGGTCGCGCCGGCAGCTCTCGGACTGCTCTATATGTTCGGTGGAAAGAAGGTTGATTGGAAAATGGCGACGTTCTCCGCTGCCGTAGCGGTGACGCTGTTTGCAGTGCCGTGGTTGTTCGTCAACGACGGCTTCGAAGCGATTCCGATCATGATCAGGAATGCTGCACACCATGCGGACTTCGTATTACGTACTTCGGACTTCGGATTCGTTCAGGTGTGGCGCGCGATCAGAGTCGCGGTCGGACTCGATGTGCACGATCCATGGTCCGGCATGTACATGGTCGCGAGGATATCCCAACTGTTCGGCTTCGTCGCACTGCTTGTCGGCTGCCGACGTCGTGATTATCTGCTGCTCGTCGGCGGCATGCTGCTCGCCGCCGGCAATATGTATTACTATGGCGCCTTGTATTTGCTGCCGGTTTTTGGGTTGGAGATAGGACGAGATTACGGTTCGAGGTCGACAGCAGTGGCGCTTCGCATGTTTTTGTGGTTCGTGATTTTGTGTCCCTTACAGATCGTGGTGTTCGGACATAGCGGTAACGCAGTCCTCGCCAATCTCGCGTTGATGGCGATGATGACTCTGTCCCTAGGCGTCCGCGAGGCGCGGATGGTACGGTAAGACGGCGCAAGCTATCGCCAACTCTGCGCTCCAACTGCCGCGGCATATTTGGTATAATATCCGCAATGTTAATCTTCTGGACTTTGATTTCGGTTCTGCCGATCGTCGCGCTGGCGGTCGGTCGGTTGGGTTTTCGAGAGAAGACGCTCGCGCTCTGCGAGCGGTTTTTCGTCTCCAAGGTAGTTTCCTTGGTGCTTACGCCTGTTGCGTGGTTCTGGACCGCGTACGAGTGCGCGACCATCAATATTGAATTCTTCGACTCCCTTCTTTTTAAGGAACAGACGAATGGTGTGTTCGTTTGGGTGCTTGCCGCGGTGCTATTGGTACTGACCAACCTCTGGATGCAGAAGCATCTGCCGTGCAGGGCGTTGTGCGGACTCTTCATGCTGTTCCCTGCGGCGGCGATGAAGACCACACGGCTCTTGGTCCCGGCTCCTGGTGAATTCGCTCCAGTGCAGCTTCTCGTCTTGATCTTGTATGGTTATGCGGTCTGCGGAATGTTCGGCATGTTTTATCCGTGGCACCTCGAGAACCTCGTTCGCCGTCTTTTTGGCGGGGTCCCCGTTCCTACTCAACAGGAGAAGTGACCGATGATTGATTTCGCTTCCATTCTTCTTATTGTATTAGGTGGCCTGGGAGCGTTCCTCTTGGGCATGAAGCACCTTTCCGAAGGGCTTCAGGCTGCCGCAGGGCAGTCCCTGCGCAAGATCATGGCGATGGCGACTTCGAAGCGCATCGTCGGTGTAGGCACCGGCATCGTCTCCACTATTCTTGTCCAGTCCTCCTCCATCATCACCGTCATGCTCGTCGGCTTCGTTTCGACCGCGATTATGACCCTGCCCCAGGCCTTTAACGTCCTGATTGGCGCCAACATCGGCACTACCGCGACCGTATGGATTATCGCCTACGCTCCGGATCCGCAGATGCTTGGGCTGTCTGGGCTCGCCCTCGGCGGAGTGCTCTACTTCTTCTTCCGCAGCGAGAAGGTGCATCATATCGGACTCACCATGGTCGGCCTCGGGCTCGTCTTCCTCGGGCTCTACTTCATGTCCAAGGGCGTCCAACCGATCAAGGAAAATCCCGATATCGCGAAGATCTTCACCGCAATGAGCGCCGATTCAATGATCGGCGTCGTCACTATCGCGTGCTGCTCGATGTTCCTCACCGCCGTGATTCAGAGCTCCGCCGCCACCATCGCCATCGCAATGGCGCTGGCGACTAACGGACTCATCACCTACGAGGTCGCCATCGCCGTCCTTTTCGGCGCCAACATCGGCACCACCGCGACCGGCTGGATCGCCGCGATCGGCGGTACTGCGGACGCCAAACGCACCGCGCTCTCCCACACGCTCTCCAACTTCGTCGGCTCCTGCATCCTCATCTGGTTCTTCCCGCTGTTCGTGAAGGCCGGGCAGCTCCTGTTCCCCAATTACGCCACCGCCGAAACCGTCAAGGTCAGCGGACGCGAAGTGCAGCAGTTCGTCCATATGATGGCGCCGATCGCGGTGACCGACACCATCTTCGCGATCTGCCGCGGCTGTATCTTCTTCCCGGTCGCCAAACAGTTCTGCCGGTTGATCGAGAAGCTGATCCCGCAGCCCGAAAACGAGAAGCCCCACCTCTCCGCCCTCAGACTCGGCGTACGCGTGTCCCCGGTTCTCGCTTGTGATCAGGCCCTCGTCGAGATCGACTTCATGAAGCAGAGCGACCTCGAAATGCTTGATTGTGCGCGAAAGATCATCGCCGGCGAAACCGAGGACGATGACGGACCTGAAAAGCACATCTTGCATCGCGAGGACATCCTCGACAACGTCCAGCGCGAAGTCACCGAGTTTCTCGGCTCGATTATGTCCAAGCGTCTTGCGATTGACGTTTCCGAACGTGCGCGGCGTCTTCTAAGGTTGACTGACGAACTTGAAAGTGTGTCCGACGAATGCGCCAAGGTCTACAAGGTCGTTAAACGCCTCCGCGGCGAAAAGCAGAAGGTGTCCGAGAAATCCCGCTCGCTTCTTCTCGACATTCATGACAAGGTGGCTTCTTTCGCCTGTGAGGTGACGCCGTTGATCTGTTCTCCGCGCAAGCAGTTCGACCTTGCCGCGATCCAGAAGACCTCGTCGCAGATTCACGATTATATTCGGGCTGCGCGTCGCGTCCAGCTTGGGCGTATCGGTCCGGAGGATCCGGGGTCTCCGATCCGTGTACTGGGCGAGCTTGATATCATTAACGCTTACGAACGTATTCGCGCGTATTACTTGAACTGTGCCGAAACCCTCGCCGGAGGCAAACGATAATGCTGCATGTGATTGCGACGCCAATCGGAAACCTCGGGGACTTGAGTCCGCGTGCGATCGAGGCGTTCAAGACTGCCGCGGTGATCGCTTGCGAAGACACTCGCCGCACCTGGCAGCTACTGACGCATTTTGGCATTTCGCGCCCGGCGGAGATGTTCTCCTACCGTCAGGGTAATGAAGACCGCATAACCGAGAAGGTGCTCACCGCTCTCGCCGCTGGCAAGGAGGTTGCGCTCTGTTCCGACGGCGGTTATCCTGGAATTTCCGATCCTGGCTACCGTCTCATCCGTGCCTGCGCGCAGAAGGGCGTCGCTTACGAGGTGATTCCCGGTGCGAGCGCGGTGAATGTCGCGCTGCTGATGAGTGGACTATCCACGTCGTCCTTCACCTTCCGAGGTTTCCCGCCGCGCGGTCCTGGAGCGCTGCGCAACTGGTTCGCCGAAGACAAGGACAAGGAACATACGTTGATCTGTTACGAGTCGCCTTTCCGCATCGCAGCGACGCTGGAAGCGGCGCTGGAGGTGCTCGGAGATCGTGAGGCCGCCGTCTGTATCGAACTCACCAAGCTCCACGAACGCGTGTCGCGCGGGTATCTTTCGGATCTTGTCAAAGAGTATGCGGACGTGAAAGTGAAGGGTGAGGTCGCCCTTGTGATCGCGGGCGGCAATCCCAAGTTCGCTCGCGCCGCTATTGCGCAAGAGGCTTGAATTTGCTATAATCACGATATAAATACAGGAGGTGCACCATGGCTGAAGAGAATCAGGAATCGGTCGATCCCCAGAATGTTGATGGCGCCGAAATCGGCGACAATGACATTGTCTTCGACTGTCCGCATTGCGGCAAGTGCCTCTGCATCGACTATCGTGGTGCAGGTCTTCAGATCGAGTGTTCGGGCTGTCATGAGCAGGTGCTTGTCCCCATTCCGGACGGGATGGAGCTTGCCGATCTCGACATGGATGTCGGGGAGGCGCTCAAGCAGCTGTTCGCGACGCGCAAGAATTATCAGAAGGCCGAGCTCGAGATCCAGGCGCTCAAGGCGCGTCTCCTGCAGCTGCAGGAAGCGCTTAACGTGATGCAGGAAGTCGTCGCCGAAGGTCTCGCCTAACGGAATGAAAAGTGCAGAGTGAAGAGTGCAGAGTGAAGAGTGAACGATCCATTATAGTTAACGCGATTACCTTCGCCCGAGTGCCGCTGATTTTCGCGTGGCTGGGCTTCGCTGTCGCGCATGAGTATCTCGGCGGTTGGTCGCTCGCCGTCGTCGCTTGTGCGATGATGCTTCTCTCCGGGCTTACCGATCTCTGGGACGGAATGCTGGCGCGCAAGTGGAACTGCGTTTCGACGCTGGGCAAGATGGCCGATCCGCTGATGGACAAGGTCTTTTACCTCGTGGCGTTTCCGGAGTTGACCTGGCAGATCGTTCATCAGGGCGGAGATGGCTTCGAGTTCGAGCTGCACGGTCTGGTGATGCTCGGCTTTACGATCCTTTATCTTCTTCGCGACACCTGGGTCACCTTCATGCGCTCGGTCGGCACGATGTACGGGGCTGATGTCTCCGCGATGTGGCTCGGAAAGGTCCGTACGGCGCTGTCGTTCCCGGGCGCGGGCTGGATCTACCTGTATCTCGCGTTTTCGCCGATGATTCCGACAACGGAAGGCGGCGTCGTGCTGAAGGGATACTGGCTTATGAGCTGTTTCTGGGTTGAAGGGGCTCTCGCGTTGCTTACGGTCTGGAGTCTCATCACGTACACCGCTGCTTACATGCCGTATCTGAAGCGAGCGCTAGGAAAGTAAGCACTTGTCAAATGCATATTGAAAAGCGAGTTGGTTTTTGGTAATATATTTGCAAACGCACGTAAAACACCAAAGGTAAACATTATGAAAAAACTCAATAACGGTTTCACACTCGTCGAGCTGCTCGTTGTTATCGGCATTCTCGGAATTCTGATGGGCGCGCTCTTCCCGGCTATTTCCAACGCCATGCTCGCTTCTCAGACCGCCGCCATGTCCATGCGTGGTCGCAACTTGTTCGTCGGCATCACGCAGGCAAACACCGAACGCGAAGGCGCTGGTCTTCCGTCCGTCTGGCCTCACCTTACTGAAGATGACGGCAAGTCTGATGATACCGACGATATCGCTGGCAATACCTTCGGCACCTCGACCGAATACTTCCAGAAGCTCTTCGACCTCGACAACTACGGCAAGGAGAACTGGGCTTCCTATGTTGGCGGTGTTGATATCGGCGTGCTCTCTGGCTCGGGTGTCGCTCCGTTCACCGGTGGATCGCTCAACAAGAACAACGTCGGCTGGTCCATTGTCGCTGGTCTTACCGATGAAATGGAGGATATCGTTCCTGCGATTATCACCCGTAATATGGATGTCTCCACGTTCCCGACCTCTGGCTCGAACGACATGTCCACTCAGAAGGACGAGGTTGCGCTCGGCAAGAACTATCCGACTCCGTTCGGTAACAAGGCCGCCATCGTCATTCACAAGGGCGGTGCCGCGAATGTCGTGAAGGCGAAGTACTCCAAGCTCTACCTCATCTACAACAAGCAGAGCTTCGTGGTTCCTTCGGGCATCACCCTCAAGTATCTCGAGCCCTAAGTGGTCGTCAGGGTCGCCATTGACCTTGCGCTCGACCGGCTCTTCGACTACGAAGTTCCGGAAGCGCTTCAGAAGAAGCTGGCCGTCGGCCAGCTTCTTTCCGTTCCTTTCGGTCATCGTGAGGCGCGCGGCTTCGTACTGGAAGTAAGAGGTGATCGGTCCAGGGATGATAGGGTTATTGGTTGTAGGTCTAGTTCAGATCAGGGTGTAGACCTAAAACCTCAACCTGCATTCAAGCTCAAGCCGATCACGGCGATCGTCGATGAGACGCCGTTCTTTTCGCCGGAGCTTCTGGAGTTGGTCAAGCGTTTGTCCTCGTATTGCGCGGCGCCAATTGAGAGCGTGCTTAAGGCCGCGCTTCCAGCGGCGGTGCTGAAGAAGTCCGTTAGGCCGAAGGAACTGCTTTACGTTGAGGTTATAGATAACAGGTCTAGGTCTCGACATGACTCAGCCGACCTCGACCTGAAACCGTCAACTTTGACCAAGCGTCAGCAATGGCTGTATGAACAGCTTGTCCGTCTTGGTGGCGGATGGATGGCGAGGCTTTGCGATGAACTTGAGACGACGCCTTCGACGTTGAAAGCGTTGAGTGAAAAGGGACTTGTCACAATTGCTCCGCGGCAGAAGCGTCGCGATCCGCTCGGGACGAAACGCATCATTCCGTCAAAACCGTTGCCGCTCAATGACGAACAGCGTGCGGCGCTGGAGTTGATAGGTGTAGGTGAAAGGGGTAGGTGTACAGTGGAAGGTAAGATCTCCTCTGTACCCCTACACCTAAAACCTACACCTATTCTTCTCCACGGAGTGACGGGGTCCGGCAAGACCGAGGTGTATCTGCAGGCGATTGCGAAGGAGCTTGAAAGGGGTAGGGGCGCGATTGTGATGGTGCCGGAGATTTCGCTTACGCCGCAGACGGTGCAGCGTTTCGCCTCGCGTTTCGGCAAGTGCGTCGCGGTGTTGCATTCGGCGTTGTCGGACGGCGAACGTTATGATGAGTGGCACCGTATCCGGTCGGGCGAGGCGCGCGTAGTGGTAGGTCCGCGCAGTGTGGTCTTCGCGCCAGTGAAGAACTTGGGGATCATCATCGTGGACGAGGAGCACGAGCCGAGCTACAAGCAGGAGGATAATCCGCGATACCATGCGCGTGATGCCGCAGTGTTGCGTGGTGCGATCGAGGGTGCGAAGGTCGTGCTCGGCAGCGCCACGCCTTCGCTTGAGAGCTGGTTCAACGTTCAGAAGGGGAAGTATGCGCTCGCGGAGATGAAGTGTCGGGCTGGCGCGGGTACTCTGCCGTCCGTGCGGCTGGTGGACATGTCGTTTCAAGGCGGCCAGAATGCCGCGTCCGCGCATGGAGGCGCGATTTTCTCGCAGGAGCTACTAGAGGCGCTGCAGCTGAGACTCGATCGTGGCGAGCAGACTATTCTCTTTCTCAATCGCCGCGGATTTTCTCGTCAGTTGACCTGTGAGAAGTGCGGTTGGGTCGCGACCTGCGAACGTTGTGACATTCCGTACACTTATCACCGTGCTGACGACTGTTGTCGCTGTCATGTCTGCGGCGGTTGGATCAATACTCCGCGGGCGTGTCCCGAATGCAGGTCAACCTCGCTTCGGTATCAGGGGATCGGCACGCAACGCGCGGAAGATGCGCTGAAGAAGTGCTTTCCCTCGGCGAAGGTTTTGCGGATGGATGCCGATTCGGTTTCGCGGAAGGATTCGCATGACGATATCCTCGGCGCATTCCGGCGTGGCGAGGCGGATGTTTTATTGGGAACGCAGATGATCGCGAAGGGGCTTGACTTCCCGAATGTTACGCTTGTTGGCGTGTTGAATGCGGACGCCTCGCTGAATATGCCGGATTTCCGGGCTGGTGAACGGACTTATCAGCTGCTCTCACAGGTTGCAGGTCGCGCCGGACGCGCGGAGTTGCCGGGCGAGGTCATTATCCAGACCTACGATTCGAAGCACCCGGTGCTTCGGCTGATTACATCAACGCAAGGCTTTCCAGTGTTCGCCGAACGCGAGCTCAAGGAGCGAGAAGAAGGATTCTTTCCCCCGTATTCGCATCTGGCGGTCATTCATTTTAAATCGCAGGATCTCCGTCTGGTTTCGGCTTGGGCCGAGTTGTATTCGCAGAGTCTGCGGAATTTCGCCGCTGCACTGTGTACCAGACACCAGCCGCCGGCTGCCCGTTTTGAGGTAGGGGATGCGTTGCCGAGTGTGTTGGAAAAAGCAGATGGCTGGTATCGTTGGGAGGTTGTTATTCGTTCGGGTAGTGCAGCTGCGATTTCGCGTGCATGGAAATGGATCAGCTTGGCCCGTCCTCCGACAAAAGATTTGCATATTGCTATTGACTTGGACGCCTACAGTTTGCTATAATAACAGCATGGTAAAAGGCTGAAAAGGAGAACTTAATGAAAGTCTCTAGATTCTTTGCTATAGCTGTGGCCGCGGTAATGTCGTATTCGGCTTTTGCTGATGCCGCCAATACTTTGATTTCTTTTTCTACCGTCGGCCCAGACAAGTATGCAGATGGTGTTACGGTTCTTGATGGCGAGTGGTATGCGTTGGTGTGGTCTGCGGATGGTGTTTTTGATGGTTTTACCGCGGATTGCAAAGCGACTGATCCCAATGATGCGGTGATTATCGTTGCGCCGCTTGCCAAGGGCGGGAAGTGTCCGTTCACGGTTTTTCAGATTGATTCGAAGTCTCCGAATTGCAGGTCCGACGGAACGTATTCGGTTTATCTGCTCGATACTCGCAGCGCTGATAAAACAGCGGTCGCCGCAGCGAAAGATGGCCGCCCAGTTTCGGTCAACGCGACTTTCGCGAGTGAGAATTACACTGCCGCTTCTGCGATCGCCGGTGGCGTTGAGTCGAAGGGCGGAGTTGACGGTGCGTGGGGAGAGTCGAGCGTCGCAGGTTTCAAGCAGCCCAAGATTACCGCTTTCAAGATCAACGGGGCGGTGGTTCAGATTACGGTTTCCGATCTCGTGCCTGCGGTCAAGTACAATGTCGTGATGGGTGAGACGGTCGATAAGCTCGAAACCTACGCGCTAGAAACGCCCGCCGCCGATGTTGAGTCTGCGAACTTTGAGATCAATGCCGACGCCGCTAGGTTCTTCAAAGTTGTCCGTGAACCGCTCGTCAAGGAGGTCAAGTAATGAAGCGAGTTCTCTTCTTCGTAGCGATTCTCACTGGTTCTGTTTGTGTTGCTAACGAAATTACCTCTTCCAACGTTCTCGGCATTTTGCCGGTGACGAGTAGCGCGAAGCGCACGATCGTCGCCGTTCCGTGGTGTGCAATGTCCGCTACCGACGATACGGCGATTCAGGTATCCAACGTCGTGAAGACCGCGAACCTTACGGTCGGTGACATGCTCCACTACGTCAACAGTAACGGCAATTATCTCAGCTGGCGTCTCGCCAACGGCGCTGGTGATGTCAAGTATTGGGAGAGCGTAAATATCGCAACTGAAGGTGGTTTCACTGTTTCACCTAATGCGCACGATCAGGCCGTCGCTCGTGGCAACTGCATCGTGCTTATTCGTCAGTATCCCGGCACCAAGGAGAATCCGAATACGTTCTACCTCTACGGCCAGGTCGGAACCAGCGCTTCGGTCGAGACGTCCGTCGTGGCAGGAACCGCGGAAACGCCGGCGTACACGCTGATCGGTGCGCCTACGGCGGCGGCTTGGAGTGTTAATGATGCTGGCATTTCTTGGGGCGAGGTTGGCTCGAAGGATTGTTTGTTCGTTCCTGGTAATAACGGATGGAACACCAGGCTGGTGTGGAGCGATTCCAAGTGGTGCTGTCAACAGCTGGTGATTGGTGATGATGGTGCGATTACGGGATCGACCTTGCGTCCGTACACGATGCCAATTCCTGCGGGGCGGGGCGTGTGGTATGTTTCATATGGCGGGGCTCCGACCATCCGTTGGACTGCGAACTAAGCTTACTCTAGGAAAATCAATCATGAAGAAATTCCTTATCGTTGCGGCGGCGGTGTTCTTGGCGAACATCTCTGATGCTGCTTATCTCTATTGGCAGGTTGCCAGTAATGAGTTATCAGGTAAGAATGATTCGGTTACTGGCAAGTCATTAACGGACGTAAAGTTTAATTACGCCAGCATCATTGCGGTTGATGGAGCGGGAAATGAGACGGCATTGAAGATCGCCAGTCCGATTGACGGAACATCGACGGATGGTACGAAAATGAGTCTTTCCGTTGACGGGCCGTACGCCATCAACCTTGGTCAGCTCGGTGACGCTAGCGCTTATTCGTTCTACATCGAGATGCTCAACTATAACACTACGAGCTATGATTTCGCCGCCAAGTCGGAGGCGGTTGCATATTCGACGCTGGTTGAAGGCAAGTTCATTGACGTCGGCGATACCTTTCAGATTCCGCAGGCGAATGTCTGGCACGGAAGCAGTTACACGGTTACGCCGGAGCCGACCAGTGCGATGCTCGTGATGCTGGGAGTTGGATTGCTGGTTCTTAAGCGCAAGAAAGCCTAATCAATGATGGACACTAAGGCGGCAGGCGAAATTGTGAATCCCCAAATCGCCCAGACCGAACGAATCGGACTGGGCGATTTGGTTATCGCTGGATTGCTCGCGGTTGCGACGCTGGTTATTTCCCTTGTGTGGGATTTCCCGGGGCTTCTGCCGTCCGTCTGGAATGATGCGGTCGTCGCATCGGGGGTTCGTCCCGCGGTCCATATTCTTCCCGGCTATTTCCGTTTCTTCGGTTCGCTCGTATATGGCGCATTCGGTGTCAACGGCGGCGAGTATGTATTTGGAATCGTCGGTCATGTCTCGTTGATGCTGATTGCCGTCTGTGTGTACGCGACGTTGCGGGAGGTGCTTGCATTCGTCATGCGGGCGCGTCCGCAGTTTTCCAAACAGCGGACGATCGTGATGCAACTCGCTTCGGCGGTCGGGTCGGTCGCCTTCGTCTGTGCGGACGCGGTATGGGCTTCCGGACAGAGCTTCTGCGAGGCGACGATCCTGGTTTTGCTGTTCCTCGGCTCGCTCGAGTTCTACTTCCTCTTCCTTCGCAAGGGTTCGCTCAAGTACGCTTACGGCTGTGCGGTATTGCTCGGATTTTTGGCAGCTGAGTCGCCGTTTGGTCTCGTTCTTGGGGCGGTTTTCATCGGCATTTACAGTTTCATCCTCAAGGTGATGCCAGTGCTTGAGTCGCCGTTCTTTAAGCCGGCCTTGATTGCGGTTGGCAAGTGGCACATGACGTTTCTCTTCGTTGCCGCGCTGATCGGCGGCATTGCGCTCAACTCCGTGACTTACGGATCGCATGAAGGGCTGACTGCCATTGGAGCTTCCGTCGGTGATGTTCCGCTGCGGTATCTCAATGAGTACTGGGGGGCGGTGGCATCTGCGGCAGATGCGCTCGGGTGGTTGCTTGTCGTCGCGGTTGCGCTGGCTCCTTTCCTGGTGTCCATCGTCCGTTTCCCAGCCGCTGCGGACGAGGAGCAGTTCCTTTCTTATTCCACTGGCATCGTGTTCCTGGTATGTGGCGTGCTTGCCGCCGCCCAGAGTTGCGCGTTGCCGTCGTTGTGGTACTGGACTTACTGCAAGGTCTCCTCGCAGTTCCTGCTTTGCATTGGTAGTTTTCTCTCGGCGCTGACGTTGGCCTGCGCGATGACTATTCTTGGTGTGGATTCGCTCTGCCGCAATCACCGTCGTCTTGCGATGCAGGTGTTCGGCGGGGATGATGAGGATGAGCTCGTCGATGACGAGGTTATTGAAGCGGCGCGGACGCGGTCGGATCGGATCTCTCGTCTGGTTCGTCTTTTCCTTGTGCCGCTGGCGATCGTCATTTCGATTGTTCCCAGCCGTATCAAGACCGACACGCGCGAGATGCTGTCCGTCATTAACGATTCGGTAGTCGCGACGGTCGATGAGGCTGGCGATTCGGAATTCATTTTCACGGACGGCAATCTTGACAATGCGATCGAGCTTGAGAGCGCTCGTCGCGGTGGGGCGTTGAAGTGCATTTCACTCATTGGCGGCGACAGTGCGATGGCGAAATATCTGCGCACTCGCGGACTTGGTAACGACAAGGAGGATTTATTCTCGTTCAAACATGACGGCGGCATGGGTCTCCGTACCTGGATGCGCGACAAGCCTGCGAAGCTCGCCAAGTCATCGGTTCAGCTCGGCTTTGATCTTTGGAAGCGTGACGGCAAGGCGATTCCCGAGATCGGCGGTTTTCTTTCGCGTCCCGGAGTGGAGTCTGATCCTGCCGCCCGTCGTGCCGCGATCGATCGTGCGAACGCGTTGGCCCGTCGGATTCTTGCGATCTACGCGAACAAGGGGTATAGCCGCTGCACCGACCATGGAATCAAGTCGGCGATCACCGCGCTTCAGTGGCGTCTCGCCCGCATGTGCATTTATCGCGCCGAATGCAGCGACCTAGCTGGAGATGTTCCGGAGGCGCTTGCCGATATGTCCTTGGCGACCGAGCTTAACGACAGTAACCAGGTTTACAAGGATCTGGTCTCCAACGTAAGCAAGCAGAACGAGATGCTGCTTACGCGTCTTACTCCTCGAGAGGGATTGCAGCTCGCGCTTGTTCGTGCGGACTTCACGATGGCGAAGCTCTATGCCGAGGTGATTCTCGTTGCCGAGCCGGAGCATTCGGATGCGAATTTTGCGATGGGCATGTACTACCTCAAGCAACGCCAGCTTTCCCGCGCCGAGGAGTATCTCAAGCGCTGTCTTATCGGTAAGCCCCGTGAACCTGCGATTTACAACAACCTCGCCATGCTGCAGATGGAACTCGGTAAATTCGATGCCGCTCTTATTAACGTCGATAAGGCGTTGGCAATCATCCCCGAATCGTCGGCGGTGAAGGACACGAAGAAGCTGATTCTCAAGAAGCGTGCAGAAAAGCTCGGCAAGGAAGACAAGGAAAACAAATGAAGAGAACAGAACTTGAAGACGAGATTCGTCAGGTGATATTGAATTCGGTCGAAGTCGACGGGCTAACCGCGGCGGATCTGCCGTCGGATACTCCTCTTTTCGGAGAAGGAGTCGGACTCGACTCTATCGATGCCCTTGAGATCGGCGCTGCGCTGAGGAAGAAGTACTCCGTGAAGTTCAAGGCCAATTCGGATGAGAATCGTGTGCATTTCCGCACGATTGGAAGTCTTGCTGATTTTATCGCCGCTAATGCCGGTATCACCATTGAAGACTGAATCGAAATGAAAACCAAAGAAGAAGTACTTGCAGAGATCAAAAAGGTCTTGATCGACGAATTCGAGCTTGACGAAGCGCGTCTAGTTCCGGATGCCAAGCTTTTCGAAGATCTCGATCTTGATTCCATCGACGCCGTCGATCTCGTCGTTCGTCTTCAGAACATCACTGGGCTCAAGGTGAAGGCCGAGGATTTCAAGTCGATCCGTACGCTTGGTGATGTCGCCGACGTGATTGTCCGTCTGATTTCCGAACAGCAGAAATGAAGCTGGCGATACGGATCATCCTCGGTCTCGTGATCGTCTGGCTGATCTATCTCGCCAAGGCGAATGTCTGTTTCCGCCTTTACCCCGCGGTGATGGTTTCGTTGTTCCTCGGTTGTTTCGCGGTGTCGCTTTTCCGTACGCCGTTAGTTGAGGTTTTCGCGCGGCGAATGGGTGAAAAACTTGACGAGAAGGGCGTTGAGTATTGTCGCAAGGTCACTGTCGCCTGGGTCGTTTTTCTGTCGGTTCATCTCGCGGTGACGGTCTGGACGGTGTTCTTGTCTCGTGAAGTGTGGGTGCTTTACAACGGATGTATTGCGTATGTGCTGATGGGGTTGATGTTCGGCGTCGAATTCTTATTCCGTAAACGGGTGCGCAATGGCTGAAGTAACTTTCGGAACCTCAGGTTCAACGGGTGCGTCTAAACCGATAGTCCGTAGCGAAGATCAGTTGCTGGATGACGCGCGGCTGCTGGTCAGGGCATTTCCTGACGTGTGGGGCGCGGCGCCGACCGTCGTCGCTTCGATCCGTCCGGAACACATGTACGGCGCGCTCTGGCGTGTTCGTGCCCCTAAGATTGCCGGATCCTTCGTTGATCCTGGAATCGTCTTTTCCGTCGAGGAACTCGTTGCCGATAAGGCGAAGTACGGCTCCTTCCTTTTCGTCACCACGCCTTCGTTTCTGGAGAAGGCGCTGATGCACGCCGATTTCCCGATGCTCCGCGGCGCATTTACCGCGGTGATCACTTCGGGTGCTCCGCTGCGTAAGGAGACCGCGCTGGCGGTCCATGCGGTTACTGGTACGTGTCCGCTGGAGATCTACGGTTCCACCGAGACCGGCACCGTCGCCTGGCGTCGTCGGGTCGAAGGCGATGAGGAAACGTTGGTGGCCGGTGTGGACGCGCGGCGGTTGGAGGACGGACGCCTGGAGGTCGTTTCACCATTCGCGATGACGAGTCCGTTCGTGATGAATGACATCGTGGAATTCACTGCACCGCGGAAGTTCCTGTTGCTTGGACGAGCTGATCGTCGGGTGAAGATCCTCGAGAAGTATGTTTCGCTCACCGCCGTCGAAAAGGCCTTTATGAAGCATCCGTACGTGGAGAAGGTTCGCGTCGAGACGTTTGGTGAAGGGGTTCCTCGTATTGGCGCTATCATCGTTCTTTCCCGAGCGGGGGTCGAAGAGCTCGCGCGCGGCACTTCCACCTCGCTCTGCAAGCGCTTTAGGGCTGAGCTTCGCGCCGAAATCGGAGACGGAGCGTTTCCGCGTCGTATTCGTTTCGTTCGTGAATTCCCGGTAAATGAGCAGGGTAAGACCACCGTTGCCGCGGTTCGTGACACGCTAGCGGAGTGGTGCCGTGAGCCTGCGACGCTAGAATGGAGGCTGTCGGCGGATATGTTGTCGGCGAAGTTCGTGTTCCCGCCGGACTGCGAATGCTTTCAGGGACACTTTCCCGGATATCCGGTACTGCCCGGGGTCGCGCAGCTTTATTTCCTTCGCCATTTCGCGAAGCAGGCGTTTCGTGATTTTCCAGAGGCCGTCACCTTCCAGAAACTCAAGTTCCAGAAGCTCGTGCTACCCGGACGGGAAATCGACCTGACGGTCCGTCGTTGCGACGGCAAGTTCGAGTTCGCCATGAAGGGGGCGACCGGATCCTGTTCCTCGGGCACTGTATCGGAGACGCGTACATGAATCTAGTCATCGCCGCAGCTGTTACTGCATTGCGTCTGGCGTTAGGGTCGGATGCCGAATGGACCATGGAGCGGCAGTTAGAGGGGTCTGATCGCATGCTGATCTCGTCCGGTACCGTCCATTGTGCGATTGGTACCGGCATCGTCTGGAAGACGACGTTCCCGTTTGAGTCGTCCGTCACCATGTCCACCAACGCCATGATCTTCGTCGATGAGGACGGCACTCGGGTGAAGCCGTTGGCGGATCTGCCGTATTATTCGGATATTCGTGAGAAGACGGACGCGTTTGCGGCGGGGGATGAGAAGGCGTTTGACGGACTTTTCAAGCTTGACCGAGAGGAGCTTCCGGATGGCGGATGGAAGCTGGTCTTTAAGCCTGAATTCTCCAAGCTTGAGCGACTGATGAAGTACGTCGAAGTCTCCGGCCTTCGTCTCCCCACCAATGTGGTGATGCGCACCGGTGACGGCAGCATATCGAGGATCTCCTTCCGGGAGAAGCGGCGTGATCGGTAGTGTACTACTCGCGGCGTTGGCGCTGAACTTCTCGATCAAGACGTCGATTTACGACATGGTCGGGATGGAAGATGTCGCTTCGATGTCTGAAATCAGAGCGGGGACGGACGATAAGGTAGTTGTCGTCTGTGACACGCTCAGTCCAGAACTCTCCAGGAAGTCTGTCCGAGAATTCATCGAGTCTCTGCCTCCGGAATACCTTGCCGATTCTGATCTTGCTTCGCTTGCGAAGCTGGACGTAATTGCCGATAAGGTCTGCGATGAGGATGCGGAGCTGTTGCAGACTCCGGATGGCCGCGCGAAGATCGCCAAGCGGGCGATCCGCCGTTATGTCGCATCGCCGATGCCGCCTCTTTTCAAACCGGATGACGATCCGTTCTGTCTGAAGGAGCGTTATCTCATGTCTTTTGTGTCCGACAGGGTTGCAATCATGCCGTTCTCGTTGTCGGCGTCCGTTGTCGGTGACATAGATCGCCTCATAGAGGTGGTGGCGGATATCCGCGGCAGAATTGCCGCGGAGAATCGGGCGCATCGGGATCTGCAGCCGTTCGTCATGAGCGTTACCGGAGTGCCGGTGCATACCGCGGTCACCGCAGGGGAATGCAAACGGCAGATCGGCTGGCTCACGTGGTTTTCGCTGTTGTTCATCGCGTTGCTTTCGCTGTTCGTGTTCAAGTCGGTCAAGTGGATCCCGCTTCTCGCGCTTTCGCTTCTCGTGTCCTGCCTTGCCGGGGCTACGGCGATTTTCGTGTTTTTCGACTCGGTGCACATTATGGCGCTCGTCTTCGGGACAACGGTGCTCGGACTCGTTATTGATTATTCGTTCCACTGGCTGCTAGCTTCTGAGCACGGGCCTGCTTTGCGACGCAATCTCATCGTTTCCTGGATGACGACGGAGATCTCGTTGCTACCGTTGTTGCTTTCGTCATTGCCGGTGCTCCGCCAGACCGCGCTCTTTCTCGCGGTCGCGTTGGCAGCGGCGCTTGCGTTCGTGATTTTCGCCTATCCACGGAGGGCAAGGATAGTTCTGGCGCTGGCGTTTTCGACGTTGGCCTTTGTCTTCTCGGGCTGTGATCAGGTCCGTACCGATCCCAAGTCGCTCTATCATGCGCCCGCCGAACTGGCGTCTGCCGATCGTGTCGTTGCGCTCCGTTGGGGAACAGGTGACGGGGCTGCGGATCTGATTGCGAAGCTTTACGCCGAGCAGGGGGCGAAGGTCTCGTCCGCGTTGGGTCTTCCCGAGCTCAAGTATGTTCCGCCGTCCGGCGTGGAGCGTCCCCAGCGGTTGTTGGAAGACCTATTGGACCGGCTGACGCGAGAGACGATGTCGAGACTTCTCGCTGCGCTCGGACTTATGTTTGTCGTGCTGGTCTTCTTCTTCCGCAAGCGTGCGTTACGCGCCTTTTTACCGTCCGCTCTCGCGCTTGCAGGGATTTTCGGGCTGTTGCTTGTCGTCAACGGACAGGTTAATCTCTTCCACCTACTCGCGATGTTCCTGCTTGCCGGCATGAGCATTGACTACACGGTGTTCCTTCACAACGGCGGGAAGGAGGCGCTGAAACCGGCAGCATGTTCGTTGTTTACTTCCATGGCCGGCTTCGGCGCGTTGTCATTCGTGTCGTTCCCCGTGGTGAGCGCGTTCGGATTTGTGCTGGGCATTGGTTTGCCGCTTGCGTTCGGCATCGCCCTTGGTCTCGTTCCGCGCGGTTGCGAAACCGATGCGCCTGAGAAGGCAGCGTCGCCGCTGGGGATGGAGTTGCTGTATGCCGTCTATCGCGTGTTCGGACTTTCCGTCCTGCGTTTCGGTGCAGCATTCGTCGGCGTCGTGGTGTGGTGTTGCTCGAAGAATGTTCGTAAGGCCTCGCCCCGTATCCGCAAGATGGTGAACTTCACAAGGTCGTTGGCGGACAAGCTGGTGGTGATGGCGGAGGGGAAGAGCCTGCCGAAGGTGGTGACGGACGGGTCGGAGGACGCGAAGGCGTTTCTTGACGATGTTTTTAATCGCCGCGGAGTGTTCGTGATGTCTTCGCATGTCGGGACGATCGAGGTGCTGGCTGCTTTGGGCGAATGTGAGGCGACCTTTCACGCGTGGATGGAGTTTGAACGAACCGGGGTATTCAACCGTTTCTATCTCCGACATGCGCGGCGGCAGAAGGTGGTGATCCATCCAATTTCCGAGTTCGGTATGCAGACGGTGTTCGAAGCCGGCGATCTCATTGATTCTGGCGATTGTCTGCTGATGGCTGGAGACCGCGGTGACGGCGCGTTTCGTTTTGCGGCGGCGTTTGATCATCCTGTGTATTTCGTTGCCTGCGTGGCGGAGGGGAACGGATATCGGGCGGTGATCCGCCGGCTGCCTGCGAAGGCGAAGGAGATCAGAACATGTTATTTCGAGATTTTGGAAGAACTCAAGCGGAATTATCAAGACCAGTGGTTTGAATGGAATCGATGAAATACTCAATCGCGGATCTGGGGATTGTCTGCGCGCTTGGCGCAGGTGCTGAAGCGGTGCTCGAAAGAATGCTCGCGGGCGACACTTCGGGGATGAAAAGACTTACGGGACTCACCGCGGGGGATGAGACGGTGTTCGGCTTCGCGCCAGGGTGGGGGCCAGAACGACCCCCAGAGCTCGCCGAGGGTGAAACGCGTGTCGGGGCGCTTGTTGATCGAGCGATGGCGCAGCTCGATCTAGAGACGCTTTTCCGCGAGGTTTCCGCGGAGCGTATCGGTGCAGTGATCGGGACGAGTAATTCCACAATGGAGGAGTTTACTGACCATCCCGACCAGATCAACATGGCTTTCCCGGCGGAACATATCCGTGACAAGTGGGGCGTCAAGGGTCCGGTGTGGTCAGTCTCCACCGCCTGCTCCTCGTCTGCGAAGGTTTTCGCGTCGGCCCGTCGTCTGCTTGAGCTTGATGTGTGCGATGCGGTCATTGTCGGGGGAGTGGACGCTTACACGCGCGTGGTGGTCGAGGGTTTTCATGCGCTTGAAGCGCTTTCGCCGAAGCTGTGCCGTCCGTGTTCGCCGAACCGCGACGGAATCAATCTCGGCGAGGGGGCCGCGCTTTTCGTGCTGCGTCGGGGAGAGCCCAGCGGGCGGGTTCGGTTGCTTGGTGTCGGCGAGAGTTCGGACGCGCATCATCTCACCGCTCCAGATCCGGAGGGTAGGGGCGCGGAGGCTTCGATGCGCGCGGCGCTGGCGGACGCGGGGCTTTCGCCGCGAGATATCGGCTTCATCAATCTTCACGGTACGGGTACGGTCTATAACGATTCGATGGAGCTCGCCGCGGTGGAGCGCGTTTTCGGCAAGGGTGTCTGTCGGATCTCGACGAAGCCGTTCACGGGGCATTGTCTCGGAGCGGCGGGGGCGGTCGAGGCGGCGCTATGCTGTCTTCGTTTGCTTGCACTTCCGTCGTCTCCGGTGCCGTCTTGTTGTCTTTCCAATTCGTTTGCCTTCGGCGGCAGTAATGCGTCGGTGATACTGGCGCGGGATATTTGATATAATGTCCCTAATGCCGACATTAGAGGAAATGCTGCCACAAGCGGATCCGATGATCCTGCTGAGCGACTATGAGGAACCTGTGGAAGGGTCGTCCACGGTTGTTTCGTACGTTGATATATCCGAACGGTCGCCGTTCTATGATTGTGCAGTCGGCGGCACGCCGTCTGTAACTGCGCTTGAATACATGGCGCAGACGATGGCGCTATGTGTCGGTTTCGATCGTCGTCGCAAGGGGCTCAAGCCCAAGCTCGGCTTTGTTCTCGGTTCTCGTCGGTTGGAGGTCAGGGTGCCGTGTTTCAGAAATGGCGAGCGATATCGTGTTGTCGCTGAGTGCACTTATACCGATGATGAATTCGGTTCTTTCGATTGTGGGATTTACGATTCTGCCGGAGTTGAAGTCGCGAAGGCGACAGTAACGGCGTTTCAGCCGGATTTCGAGACGACACCCGATAAGTTGGAGGCGTTTACATGAAGAATGTCATCGTTACCGGTTCGAGTCGCGGCATCGGCAGGGCCATTGCCGAGGCATTGAAGGGGGCTGGTTATGAGGTCGTCACTCATTCCGTTCGTAGCGGCGGAACCGATCTGCAGTTTGACATCGCCGATCGTGAGGCTGCGAAGGCGGCGCTTGATAAGTGGGTTGCCGAGAATGGCGCGCCATACGCGGTGGTGTTGAATGCGGGTATTGCGCGAGACAATGCTTTCCCGGCGATGGAAGATGACGAATGGGATAGGGTGATTCGCACTGATCTTGACGGCTTCTACAACTGTCTCAAGCCCTTGGTTCTGCCGATGGTTCAGGCGCGTGCGGCGGGTAGAATCGTCGTCGTGTCTTCGATTTCCGGCGTGATCGGCAATCGTGGTCAGACTAATTATTCGGCGGCGAAGGCGGGGCTTATCGGTGCCGCGAAGGCGTTGGCGGTGGAGCTTGCGAAGCGAAAGATTACCGTCAACTGTGTTGCACCGGGTGTGATCGAGACTGAGATGATAGATGGTGTCTTTGCCGAGGAGGCGATGAAGGCGATTCCCATGAGGCGATTTGGAAGGCCTGAAGAGGTTGCTGGTCTTGTCCGCTTCCTGTTGTCGGATGAGGCGGCTTACATCACTCGTCAGGTTTTCAATGTGAACGGAGGGATGTTCTGAAATGAGAAGGGTGGTCATTACCGGATACGGACTTGTCAGCTCGCTTGGCAATACGGTGAGCGAGGCTTTTGCGCGGCTGAAGACGCCGAAGAACTGCGTGAAGGTCTCCGAGGATCTGAAGGGTTTCAAGAATCTACAGACATGTCTTTGGGCTCCGTCTGTTTTTGAGCGTCCCGCTCATTGGAATCGTAAGACAGTGCGTACCATGTCTCCGGTTTCGATGATGGCGCTGGCGGCCACCGAGCAGGCGCTTTCGCAGGCGGGTCTTGATTCTCGCGATGACATCCTGAAGGGTGGGCGTCTCGGTGTCGCCTACGGGTCCTGTTCCGGCGGGGTAGAGGCGAATGCGGATTTCTATACGGTGCTCATGGATAAGGAGGTGAAGAACGTCACCTCGTCAACTTACATCAAGATGATGAGTCAGACTTGCGCCGTGAATCTGTCCGTCCACTACGGCACCACCGGCCGGCTGTTGCCTACGGGGACCGCGTGCACGTCGGGCTCGCTTGCGATCGGTGAAGCGGTCGAGGCGATCCGCTGGGGCAAGCAGGATGTGATGATCGCCGGTGGAGCTGAGGAGTTCTCCGCGACGCAGGTTGCGGTGTTTGACACGCTTTTCGCGACTTCCAGGCTTAACGACAATCCTGAAGGGACTCCGCGCGCGTTTGACAAGAACCGTGACGGACTTGTCATCGGTGACGGGGCGGGCACCTTGATACTCGAGGAGTACGAGCATGCCAAGGCGCGAGGAGCCACGATCCTGGCCGAGGTTGTGGGCTTCGGCGAAAACACCGATGGTCGTCACGTAACGCAGCCCAATGCAGATACGATGGCAGGCGCGCTTCGTCTCGCGCTGGAAGATGCTGGGCTTTCCCCGGATGCGATCGGATACGTTAATGCCCACGGCACTGCGACCGAGCTTGGCGATGTCGCCGAAGGCACGGCGACTGCGTCGGTGTTTGGGCGCAAGGTTCCGATCTCTACGCTCAAGAGCTATACCGGGCACACTCTCGGGGCGTGCGGCGCGATTGAGGCGATTATGTCCGTCGAGATGCTGCGTAACGACTGGTATGCTCCGAACCTCAATCTTGTCGATCCCGATCCGCGTTGCGGAGAGCACGATTTTATCACTGGGTCAGGCCGGACGTTTTCTTCCGAGTACGTGATGTCCGACAACTTCGCCTTCGGTGGAATCAACACCTCGCTTATCTTCAAGCGCGTATGAGGCGGCCTAAGATCCTGGCGAAGAAGGTGCTGAAGCCCGGCGAGGCGCCGGACGTGAACTTCGTGCCGCCGGTGATGCGTCGCCGGCTTTCGCCGCTGCAGAAGATTTTCTTTCATCTGGCGAATTTTGAGGGAATGCCTGCGCCGAAGAACGTGGTTTTCGCATCTCGGGATGGGGAGGACACGCTGACGCGTCGTATCGTTGATGATTTTCAGGCGGACGGATCGGTCTCGCCGCAGCGTTTCAGCACTTCCGTCTACAATGCTGCGCCCGGGCTTTGGAGCGTGTTCACGAAGAATACCGCGCCCTATACCGCGATCGCCGCCGGTGACGAATCGGTAAGGTGCGGTCTGATCGAGGCGCTTGGTGCGGCAATCTCGCCAACCTTGTTCGTCTACGCCGAGGAAACTGGTGGCGGACGCGGCTTCTCGTTTCTTTATTCGTTTGATGATTAGGTTTCTTAGAGGTGCGATATCAGTTATGTTCTTCGGCATTTTCGCCGTGGGCGCCATTTTGATGTCTCCGTTCATGTTTCTGTTGGGTTCGCCGCGATTCTGTCAACCGTTAGTGCGGGCCATCTGGCGGCCTTATCTCAAGTGCTGGGATCTGGCCGGCGAGGTGGGGGTGCGATACGACGGGTCGCGAGAGGTGAAGGGGTCCGTCCTTGTCGCCAACCATCCTTCGCTGATCGATGTCGTGATCATGGTGTCGCTTTTCCCGAAGACACTGTATGTCGCCAAGCATTCGTTGTTGAAGGATTTCTTCCTGTCCGGGATTGTGCGTTTCACTTCTTTGCCGGACGACGAACGGCTGCCAGAGGCGGCGGGACCGTATCTTCGTGACGGTTGGAATGTGCTGGTCTTTCCGGAGGGGTCGCGCACTCCGATGGGGCCATCGTCGCGCACTCCGGTTTCCGAAGTCGAGATGCGTCCGTTCCATCGCGGCGCCGCACAGGTCGCGCTTCGCAATGGAGTTCCGTTGGTCCCGTTCGGGATCTCGCTTACGCGGAGGGTGGTTGCGAAGGGGCAGAAGGCGTGGGATCTCGGAACGGAGAAGGTTTTTTACACGATCCGTCGCGGGGCCGAGATTCCGGTCGCCATGGGCTCTGGCGTCTTGCGTTCGGAGGCAATGGCTTTGACGGATAGAATCCGCAAGGAGATAAAGGGGCTTTTATGAAGCGTCATCTGATCGGTATCGGCGGAGTCGGCATGAGTGCACTTGCCACGGCTCTCGTAAAACTCGGGGATACGGTCACGGGTTCAGACCGTAATCTCAATACAAAGAACATCTCGTTTCTTGAGTCTCTCGGTGTCCGTTGTTTCCCGGATGATGGCAGCGGAGTGGATGCGGAGACGGACGAGGTCATTGTCTCAACGGCAATCGAAGATACGAATCCTGGGCTTGTCAAAGCCAAGGCGTTTGGAATCGCCGTGACGCATCGTGCCAAGGCGCTTGCCCGTGCTCTCGAACCATTTCGTCTCGTTGCAGTGGTTGGAACATGCGGTAAATCGACGGTGACTGCGATGCTTGGGCATGTTCTTGCGGAATGCGGACTGGATCCGATGTGTGTGAACGGCGCGAATGTTCCGGGGTGGCTTGGCGCCGTCCGCATTCCGTCAGAAACCCCTGTTTCCCATTCTCTATGCTCAGAGCCGCGTTATGCGGTGGCGGAGGTGGACGAATCGGACAAGTCGCTGGTCGCGTTCAGGCCTTATGCCGCGATCGTCACCAATGCTTCGGCCGATCATTACTCCAAGGAGGAGATGGACGAGGTCTTTGACACGTTCGTGAAGGACTGTCCAGGGCCGGTTATCGACGCGCGCGGTGAAGTTTATGCGCCAGAAGATTTCAACGAGCAGAACGCTTCGCTTGCGGTGCGTATGGCGGTTGCGCTTGGTTGTGACGAGTCGCGAGCGCGTGCGGCGATTGCGACTTTCGGAGGTGTGGAGCGTCGTCTTCAGCGGATTCTGCCGTCTTCGTCTGTAAATCGTAATCTTACAACTCCAGTATATGATGACTACGCGCATAATCCCGAGAAGTTGCGCTCCATGTGGATGGCGATTCGGAAGCGTCATGGAGGTCCGTTATGCGTCGTGTGGCGTCCTCATGGTTATGCTCCGCTTCGCAAGATGCTGGATGATCTCGCGCGGATGTTTTCCGAGGTGATGTCTTCGGACGATAGGTTGTTGTTGCTGCCGGTTTATGACGCGGGGGGGACGACGGATCGTTCGATCAATTCCGACGCACTGGTTGCGAGGGTTGGAGAGCTAGGTGGTGGAAGGAATGTTATTCTGGTGCCGTCGCTGGATGCGGCGTATGATTGGATCTGTGCCAATCGCGGCGGTTTTGCTGCGATCGTGACTTGTGGGGCGCGGGATCCCGAGTTGCCGACGCTCGCCCGCAGAATTGCCAGGATTTTGGTATAATAGAAGAACAATGAATTTGAAAAAACTGCTTATCGCGACTCCCTAATCATCATTCAGTAAACGTTATGTCACTCAACATCGTAACCGAAATCGACAATCGTATCGCCGTCAAGAACGTCCTGATGTCCGTCAGCGACAAGACTGGGCTTGAGTCCTTCGTTCCGGCCCTTGTGAAGGCTTGTCCCGGCGTCAAGATCTATTCTACGGGAGGAACCTACACGAAGGTGAAGGAGATTCTCGGTGAAAAAGCGTCGGCGACTCTCGTTGCGGTTTCGGATTACACTGGTCAGCCTGAGATGCAGGGCGGTCTTGTGAAGACGCTCGACTTCAAGATTTACCTCGGTTTGCTATCCGAGAAGTACAATGAGGCGCATCAGCAGGATCTCAATCGTCTTTCGGCGCAGCCGATCGATATGGTTGTTGTGAATCTCTATCCTTTCCGACAGACTGTCGCGAAGGAGGGGGTTACGCCTGAGATGGCCCGTACCAACATCGACATTGGTGGTCCGTGCATGGTGCGTGCTTCCGCGAAGAATTATCTTCGCGTTGCGTCAGTCACGGATCCGCTTGATTACGCCAGCCTTGCGCAGGAGTTGGAGTCGCATGGCGGCACGATCGGGCTTGACACTCGGTTCAGGCTGATGAAGAAGGCCTTCACGCATACGGCCGAATACGACACGGCGATTTCTGGGTTCTTCACCACCCGTACGTGGGAAGAGATTTGCGGAACATACAACCAACACTGATGATATTTGAAACCTTCAAGCGAATGCGAGAGGAGCGACCGTTCTCGGCCGCGTTTCTCATCAGCTCCGGAGATAGGTCCATTCCGATCTCCTGGCGGCAGTTCACTGACGACATCGATCTTGTTGTCCGTCTGATTCGAACCAACGTTCCGGGCACGAAGATCGGCATTCTCGGCGAAAACTCCTACGAGTGGATGGTCGCTCATGCCGCGGTGCTTTTCTCTGGATCAACGGTGGTGCCGATCGACATGCTCCTCAATCCGCAGGAGATATCTGACAGACTCAAGTTCGTGGGGGCGACGGCGCTGGTTTACTCATCGTTGTACTCGGATAAGGCGAAGGCGGTCAAGGAGTTGATACCGGGACTCGTTATCGCCGGTTTCGGCACTTTAAAGACCGAGCGGTTCCTGAACGGGGTGCGCGGTCTTTTCAATATCAAGGATTCTGTCTGGAATGAGTCTTCCGTTGATGTGAAGCGCACCTCGATGATCGTGTTCACTTCCGGAACGACGTCTGTTCCCCGCGGGGCCGAGCTGACTATCGAAGGGCTTGAGACCTTCGTCGAGTATGCGCAGCTGTGTTTGAAGATCCGTCCCGACTCGAGGTCGCTGATGCTGTTGCCTCTGCATCACATCTTCGGCGTCTGTACGACTTACCTCATGTTGTCGTGTGGTTCCGCTATCGGGGTATGTCCGGACTTCCGTCGCATCTATGACGCGGCGGAGCGCTTTCGCGTCAACTACCTCTTTCTGGTCCCTGCGTTGGCGGACATACTTGCGGCGAAGATCGAGATGCATGGGCGCAGCGCGGAGGAGGCGCTCGGCACTCCAATCGACTGGATTCTTACGGGTGGCGCGGCATGCCCTCGCCGTACCTACGAACATCTCACCGCGCTCGGTGTCAAGCTCATCACCGGCTCCGGCATGACCGAGACGCATGCGCATTTCTCCATCACTCCGATTGAAGGCGATCCTCATGTCGGTTCGCAGGGGTTGGTGCCGCGTGAATGGCGCACCGAGACGAAGGTCTCGGCGAGTGGTGAGTTGCTGATTCGCGGTCCGGCCGTGATGAAGGGCTATTACAGGGATCCTGAGAAGACTGCGGCGGTGATCGACGAGGACGGTTGGTATCATACGGGCGACATCGGTTACATTGACGATGACGGATTTGTGTATTTTACCGGGCGAGCTTCGAGGACGATAATTCTTGACTCCGGGAAGAAGATCGCGCCGGAGGAACTGGAGGACAAGATTCTTTCGATACCGGGAGTACTCGAATGCGTGGTCCGTGGTGCGAAGGAGAGTCGCGAGGTGATAGCCGAAGTATACGCTTCCATTCCTGAATGTCGTGTTCACAAGGCTATTGGCGAGCTCAATCTGCAGCTGCCGGTGTACAAGCGGATTAAGACGGTGATAGTGCGTGCAGATCCGTTTCCTCGTACATCGTCAGGGAAAATCCGGCTGGGCCGTTAGCCAAAGTAAACGAAACTACGAATGTCCGGGAAGCCCGTCTTGCCGAACGCGCGAACTCATGAGTTCTTCGCGCTCGGGATTCTCGACACTGTGCGAGACGCGTTTTGGTGCGGGCCGCGCCGAGGTCTCGAATCACGTCGGCAAGTCGACTTCCCGGCCTCGTCCGAAGCGCGGCGTCCGAGCATCCGTAGTTCCGGTTGCTCCAGCGCATGCGGTTCTTTACCTCGTTCGCGATCGTTGAGACCTCGCGTCCGTGCAGTGTCGCCAGCTGGGCGAATATCAGTCGGCAGTCGAGCCCGTGGGCGATGCCTTTCCTCGTGTCGATCGTCATATGCTTTGCCATGACGCCATTCCTTTCGTGTTGTTCTGTCGGCGGTTGCGCAACCGGACGCCCGGCTTGGCGCAATGCCGGAGCGCGTATTGTTTCAAGTTGCGGCGAAGGCGGAAAGTCGGCCCGGGCACGTGAAGATCGACCCTCGGTGCGGTTCGGACCGCGGCGTGTCTCGGTCAGTGGTCGATCTTCCCGAGCGAGGCGATTCATGAGGCCGAGCGTTGACCGGGACGAGCTTCCCGCCCGAAGCCGCAGTTATTGCCAAAGTAAACGAAAGACCCAATCAACCAATGCTTTTCCCACTTTGACCAACTAAACAAAATCTAAAAAGGGGCTTTTTTGAAAACTGGGATAAATTACCCCAGAAAAAGTGGGATAAGGGTGTCCGGTTTACTCTCCGTTGACGTGATTATGATATAATATCGTTAATGGAAAAAAGAGTTTCTGAATTTGTATACCGGTTGAACTGTTATGTGGAAAACAAGCCAGGCGTCCTCGCTAGGATTGTCGGGCTCATTTCTGGTCGCGGGTATAACATTCAGACCTTGAACGTCGGTCCCACCGAAGACGGCACCGTCTCGAGGATGCGTATCGACGTGTTGGGTTCTGAGCGTGTAGTCGAGCAGATCATTCGTCAGCTTCGCAATCAGGTCAACGTCATTGAGGTAAGCGCGAAGAAAGTGAAGGGTAAAGGTAAAGGGTGAAAAAGTGAGAATCCGGAGTGCCTGTATAGCTTTGCTTATTGTCTTTGCCGCGGGTTTCGTAATGGCGGGGTCGGATGATGTGCAAGCTTTTCTGAAGGTGAGTCCGCTTGGTGGTGAGACGAAGACCACGAAGTCCGGAGGCTCCAAGGGACTGATCCGTTCTACGCCGACGTCCACGCAGAACACCTCGAAATCCGTTTCTCGTAACATGAAGTGGAACTGCGAGGTGCGTTATCGTGGTAAACCCCGTCCGGAGAAGGTTGAGGTGAAGGTCTTCTATATCGGCTATGAAGGCAAGGAGATGACGGCTAAGGTTCTTGGGAAGGATACGAAATCGCTTACTTTAGACGCGAACGGCAAGGCGTCCGTCGAGCTTGAGTCGCCAACCGTGACGTTCTCCAAGTCGCGCACATCTTCTGGTTCCACTGGGCGTTCCGGCAGTATCGCGAAGACTAGGACGACGGTTCGTGGTAAACGCATTGCTGGCTGTGTCGTGCAGCTCTGGGATGGTTCTGAGATGGTGAAGAGTTACTCATCGATGTCGCAGTGGGATAATGCCGCGAAGGATAAGGATTTCGGAGATGCGTCATTGAACCGCAAGGAGAAGAACCGATTGAATTAGCGGTGGTTTACAGTGGCGGTCGTACAGTGGAGTTTTTAAATAGCTAACAGTGAAATTGAATGGAGGATCAAATGAGGAAGCCAAGTTTCAATGTCAGTGCATTCGGCAAGACCAAATACGGGAAGAAGGCCAAGAAGTTCACCCTAAACGGTACCGGCGGTATCTTGATGGAG
>CALYRV010000010.1 GCA_945483525.1 uncultured Verrucomicrobiota bacterium | reverse complement strand
CAGCCCCTCAAGATGTCAACAGCATATATACAGAATTAACAAATAGATGTCAAATTATCACTTGCATGATGTTAATAAAAAGTGGTAAAATATATGGCAATGAGTTCAAAAAAGATTGACGTGCTGTCGTCGTATGTACTTGCGGCGACGGTCACGCTGTTCGTGGCGCTTACGAGTGGCTGCGATCGGCGTGAGGAAGTGTACCCTGCAGAAGGGAGCGCGTACGCGCAGGATCCCGAATATGTTGCGCAGCTCGAAGCTCAGGTCGGTCAGCGCAATTTGATTGCGAAGGAGCGGCGTGAGATAATCGCCGCACTAGATGTTGTGGTGAAGCATCACAATGGGGATAAAGCTGCGGCAGAGGCGTCTGAGGAGGGCAAGCGTCTGGTAGCGCGTCTTCATGCCAACGAGCAGCAGTTTATTTCCAACCGTTTGGAAACCGCGAAGATCACGTTTGAGCGTCGGCAGCGTGCTGTTGCCGATTCCGAACGTATTAAGCGTGGTGAAGCCAAGCCTATAGACATTTTGAAGAAGAAGGAAGAGGTTAAATAATGAAGACGAAACTCTCTGTTCTCATCTCCATGTTTGCGGCGGCGTCCGTTTTTGCCGCGGGCGATATCTATGAGATCCGTCCGTGTACGGAAAATGGTGTCAATACTTCGCCGTACGCGACATACGAAAATCCGCTTGGGTCGGGCACGTCAAACATTTACTTTAATGTCCGCCTTAAGTTGCGCGGTGATGGCAACAATCCGAACCGCGATGATCTTCGTCGTAAGTACACCCTTGAATACTGGGATCCGACTGCCACGTATCAGGAGATCTACGATGCCGTTCAGAATCCGTTGAAGATCGGAATCTACGTCTCTGGCAAGCTTCGCACCGCTTCGTTGCAGGCGGTCATTCCGAACTCGCTCTCGGGCACCAATTTCTTCGATTGCGTTTTTATGTACAAGCCACAGGCAGGAGATTTTGCGCTCCCCGTGCGTTTGGCGGTTGAGGACGACTCCGGTAATGTGTTCCCTGCTGACGAGAATGATACGTTCACGACCTATCATTTCGAGAACGCGAATCTCTGGAAGGTTCGCTATTACGACGAAGACAATCCTTCGCGTAACGGGGAGGTTGTCTGGAAGTTCTGTGACGATCCTAATACCCCTGGCGGTAAGCGTCCCAGTGGTGGTGTCGCGTATACACCGATGGAGGATTATTCGCTTAAGGCCGCTGGCATTTACGTGCAGACAGTGGATTTCGATCAGGACGAGTGGGAATTGCCTGGCGAGTATTGGCGGGAAGTTGCGATGGGTGATGAGCTTGAGTGCTTCCTCAAGGTTGATTCCGAGGCGACCGGTGCGATTCAGGATTCGACGTTCTACGTCTGGAGTATGGATGAGACCGTGGTCAAGGTTCAGAGCGATGAGTCGCCAGTTGAGATCGTCACGAATATCGATCACGGGGTGGAGCAGAAGACCACGGTTAGTATCGGCACGGTCACGATCAGGGGCGGTAGCGTCACCAAGAACTTTTACATCAGCGGTATCGAGTCCAACAAGATTGCGAAGCTGGTGCTGAGTCCGTGGAAGGGTTTCTCGTTCGGTCATTACACGAGTGAGATTCTTGAGGACTACAAGACGATTCCGGTGAAGTGCGGCCCTCCGCCGGTTCCATCCGTCAACATCTCCTTTGACAAGGATCGTCCTTCGGCGCCTTCCGCCAAGAAACTTCTGGTTGATCCGTCGACCAATTATCTCGATCGGGCCGCTGACGCGGTGCCAGTATATATCACTCTCTCGCAGCCGTATGAGACCGATCTTCACGTTAATGTGACGGTCCGCTACGAGAAGAATGCCGCGCGCGACCCGATTGCCGACAAGTTCCTCTCGGTTTCGCAGAACGGTGACGAATATTCTTCGTCCGACATCTATTACACCAACGTCCTTTTCAGGGTCGGGGAGACGCAGCAGACGGTTTACGTCTATCCGTTGGGTGGTAATGCTGATACTAAGAGTGAGGGCATCGGATTCTATCCGGTCGTTCAGGAGGCTGCTCCGGCGGCGATTTATGAACCTGGCGACCGTGCTCTGCTACAGATCAACTCGTTGCACGCTCCGGTGATTCTGCAGCCTAAGACTGACCACGACTATGGCACGGTTTCTGGGGCTGCGGGCGAGGGCTTCGACATCTCGTTGCTGGTCAATGACTGTCTGCGCGACATGGAGAATACCAATGGCTTTACGGTCACCTTCGGTGGCGCGCTCAAGGCTCAACCGGCGACCAACATCGTGTTCACTGCCGGTGAGACCTTTGATTTCACGGTAACCGGTTACGACAAGAAGAAAGAAGGTCTTCAGATCGCGACGATCAAGGTCACCGAACCGGCCGAACCGGGCGTCACTCCGAAGTCGGCGATCGTGCAGGTGTATTTCACGGTTGCGGTCGAGAAGGATAAGCTTGTCTACGTCAGCCTGTATGATACGACGGCAGCAACTTCGCTGCATGACGGCACGCTTTTCACCGAAGGTACGGCTCCAATCCCGATGTTCTACGTGAACGAGCCGATGTCTGCCGGCGAGTCGATCTATTTCTTCTTGCGTCCGCTTAACGATGCAAGTTCCAACCTTGTCAATTGCGCCGCGTTTACGCAGGGTGTCGAGTTGGTCGGCGGGCAAACCAATACGGTTCGTTCCTCTGCCTTTGCGATGAGCCTCACTGATGGTTGCGCGCTTACGGAATCTACTGGATCGTTGGAGTATGAGATTTTTGCGCGTACGTCTCCGAAGCTCGATGAGGGTTCTGCGAGCAATCTCTACATCCCCGCTCAGAAGCTCGTCATCAACGTGGCCAACGTCTTCCCGTTGCAGGAGGGTCTCTACATCGCCGGCAATCCGAATTCCGTGCCCAATGGCGGCCATTACCTTACGCCGATTTCCTCGTCGGTCACCAACAGCTACGTCGCTGCGGTAACCGACGTCAGTGAGGTTGATATTACTAACGGGCTCTATGTTATCTGGAATTTCACCGAGGGTTACGCTTTCGCTCCGTCTTACGAGTACGCGTGGACATTTGCGACTAATGACACGGTGCAGTGCATGCATGCCTTTGAGACTGAGGATGCCACTCAGACGGTTCAGTATGTGGCGATCGACAAGGACATGTTGGCTGTTCTCGGCGGAACGAATGCGTTCAACAATCTGCAGACCTTGTGGCCGCGTCTCGTCAAGATGGTCGGCAAGGAGGGCATCTACAAGGCGACGGTATACGTGTCTAACCGTCCGTACATCAAGCTGCTGGATGAAAACGACAGCGATACCTTCGTTATTGACGAAGACGTTGATAAGAACGATGGGCATACGCTCAAGGTAATGCTTTCCGAACCGGCAATGCAGAATCTGCAGTTAAAGGTTAAGGTAAAATCCTATTCTGACTATACTGACGAGAAGCAGATCGGCACCTTGAAGTTCAATACCGAGACGCTTGCCATTGCCAAAGGCAAGACGGTTCTGACCGGCGAGTTCAAGGAGCTCAAGTACGATTATCACAACCTCGACGGTGCTCCAGGCAGCTCTGATGCCGGTTTCTTCGTCACGGTTGAGGTTGTCTCACCGGCGGCATTGACAAACTATTATCAGCGCGCAGAGGCTGAGATCTACATCAACAACCGCCCACCGGTCATCAGTCCCAAGCAAGGCGAGGTCATTACAACCAACAAGACGATAGCGGCCGGTGAGCCGTTTGCACTCGAGTGGTCCGCGAAGGATGAGAAAATCGATATGGCCAGCGGTCTTACTGCGAAGTGGTATATCGATGATATGATTCAGAATGCGCTGACCGTGGTTGGCATTACAAACAACGAGGCACGTGTCACGTCTAACATTGTGATTAACGCGGAAGGTCTGCACGAGGTCAAGCTCGTAGTTTCCGACAAGGATGGTGAGGATTATGACGGCATTGCCGAACGCAGGTGGCTATATTATATTGCGCCTACCAAGAAGCTTCAGATCCGTCCGTTCGGTCCGGCATCAACTACCGAATCCTACTACGACGGCGCGGCCGGCGTCGGTAAGGGCCGCGTATTCGCTGATGGAACCCGTTCCACGGTCCAAGCGTTCGTCCAGACCTGGTTCTACAACGTTGAGACCTCGGAGGCGAACATGTACGCCGCGGGTTATCCTTCCGCCGCGGCGCCTTACGCCGACAACGGCCTGCTCGGCACGGGGACGCCGAAACGCGATCTGGCGCTTAATCCCTTCGGCGAGAAGTGGACCAGCGGTGATTATTACCAATACGACGGCGAGTACGACAACTTCTTCTACCGCTGGGTCTACGTTGGCGTCGGTTCCGATGGTGGTGCGCCGACGAGCCAGTACAGCAAGGTCGAGATCCAGACGGTTTCCGGTCAGGAAGCCATAGCCCCGCCCTACAAGCTCACTCCGTTTGAAGCTAATAAGGTCGGTTACGAGACTCGTATTGTCGAGGCGGTCTTCTCGCGCGAAATGAAGAAGCAGGACAACCTCGGCGACATCAACGCCGACGGCGTGCCGGATCTCTTCATCAAGATGTACAAGTTCAACGTGTTTGACGCGCAGGGCAACTTGATCGGAGATGACGCCGGGATCGATAGTCTCGCCGCCTGGGATGACGGTGATTATCTGCCGGGCTCTACTAATTTGTCGGTACAGGCCGCCTGGGGCGTTACCAACACCTGGAACATTGATGCGTTACCGTTTGATACGGTGATGGAGTTGCGCGGCATGGACGGGGCGAATAGTCATTTTAATGACGCTTATGAGATTCTCTCTGCTGGTATCGGCACTGGCAAGTCGATGGCGTTGATTGCCGACGTCAAGGCTGACAAGTTTTTCACTATGCCGTACTACAACGCAACTACCGGCGTACAGACTAACGAGTCGACACTTTCCGTTGTAGAGTATATCGCTTTCACAAATTACTGCGCAAAGATGGGCTGGGATCCGGCAGATGAATCCCACTGGGGCTTACAGAACGGCTCTTATGATGCCAGTTGGTCGCCGGAGCGTCCGACCGATCCGACTAAGGCTGATACCGACGGCGACCTTCTTTCCGACGGGTTTGAGTATTTTCTTTGGTATCATGCACATGTTGGCGAGCTCGTTGACGGTGAGCTCGTGCAGTTGGTCGGCCGTCGTTACAACCAGTACGATCCAGGTCGTCCCATCGTTATCTCTTCTGAGGAGATCGAGCGGCTTTTTGATCCGCTGACGAAGTCGATTGACGTTAATACTCGTGATACCGATAACGACGGTCTTACTGATCTTGAGGAGTTTGCGCTTGGCACGAGTCCGATTGACTGGGACACCGACGGAGACGGGCTGCCTGACGGTTGGGAAGTTCATTATCTCCATTCCGACCCGCTCAAGTATGCGACAGTCGGCACGCAGTGTGACGCCTTAATGAATGAGGATAAGGATGCGATGGCGTGGATGGAGGCCGAAATGCACATGGTCGCCGAGCTCGTTCTTGACGCCGAGGGGAAGATCATTGGCACTAACAACGTATACTTCTCTGACGAGGAGTTCGCGACAATTGGAAATGCCGACAGTAATCGTTATCTCCGAGTCGATCAGGGTGCTGATTTCTTCTGCTACACCGGATGGGTATACGGTGTGAATGGACCTTGGGCGATTCGGACTCCCGGCACCACCAATATTACGGCGATGACCAATGTCCTTGTCTCCAAGGACGAGAAGGTCAAGGTGGTCCGTCTCCATTATCAGGTTTATCATCATGAGGGCTTCGATCCGCGCACTGGCTGGAACATGGCTCCGTGCAAGGACAATCATATTCTCAACACCAAGGACTACACGGCGCTTGACGAGTTCCTCCTTCAGGCGTTCTACTGGTGTAACTTCGGTATCCTCCCGGAGGATATGGCGACCGCGTCCTACGCCATCGACGGCAAGACCAACAAGAAGAACATCCTCGACCTTTGGGCGAAGACCTGCACTGATCCGAACAAGGCCGATACCGATGATGACTCGATGCCCGACGGCTGGGAGCTTTACGTCCAGGCGCCGGTTGAGGCCTCCGGCAAGGCTCCGGATCCTGAGACCTATGGTCCGGGATGCATCTTCTCGCCGAAGGTCACTTATTACACTGAGCCGCCGCCGCTCGCCAATGACGGCCTTCTCTGGCCCGAGGAATTCGCCGGTATTGAGAGCTGCTTCCGTTATAGTGAGTGTCCGACGATCGTCAATCCGCATCCGGAATGGCAGAATAAGGTGTGGCCGACCGACCCGTGGGTCGATGATACCGACGGTGATGGCGTTATCGACGGCGAGGAGCGCTTGCACTTCGTTTACGGCGACAAGGTCCGCGGCGACGAGGAGTTCGACGACTGCATCGAAGGCGGCGGTCTCAATCCTAACTTCTGGGATACCGACCTCGATATGCTTCCCGACCCGTGGGAAGTCGAGTTCGAGGGAGCTAACGAGACGACCGACACCCCGGCCTCCACGAATATCATCGAGAACGCCGACGGTACGCTTTCGACCAACGTGACCGAGGCCACTTCCACGACCGCCTGGAACGGCGGCATGAACGGCACGCTCAACGACGCGATGCTCGACTACGATAACGACGGCCTCAAGAACTGGCAGGAGTACATGGTCGGCACGATGCGCTGCTGGCGTTATGACGACACGATCACGACGTGGACCTTCCATGAGCCGGATCTGGGTCGCATCGCGGCATGCGACAACGAGTACATCTACGGGCTCATCGTCAATCCGGAAAGCCCCGACTATAACCCTGGCTTGCGCGGCAAGCACGTCCATCCTGGCGTCTACATGTCTTGGTGTAACAATAAGTGGGATCCCAAATACGGCAAATTCTACTATCTCAAGGACGGTATCTATCACGATCTCAAGATCGAAGCCGGTCTCGAGGAGACGATGCACCAGAACCGGTGGCATCGCCAAGTGCCGTTGATGCCGCCGCCGCCGTTCTCGATCTCGAAGAACTATCCGTCCAAGTACATCTGCTGCGATCCGCGCAACCGCGATACCGATGCGGACGGCATGGATGACTTCTACGAACTCTTCCACGGTCTCAACCCGCTTTACGGAACGATCGACATCGTTTCCGAAAGCTGGGACGTTGCGAACACGATTCCCTGGACGGCGATCAACAACTACTGGACCTATTCTGTCGGTCGTACGCGTACGGATTACGAGCTTCGTCTTAAGGGCAACACCAATTCACCGTACGACTTCTTCCAGTATCCGTGGCTCGCCGGTGAACCGACCGCCGACCCCGACGGCGATAACATCCGCAATATCTACGAGTCGATCCAGAGTCATATGCAGGCCGAGTCGACCTTCCTGCATACCGACCCGACGCCGCTGTGGATGACGGACATGAGCTATCCGGACTCGCTGACCTACCGCTTCTACTACATGATGGATCCGTACTGGAACCTGGGCGGTGTCGGATTGTTCATCCATCCGACTGGCATGTTTACGCACACCGTGGTCGATGAGAATGGCGTCGCGCATACGACGACGTACGAATTAAACGACTTCCCGTGGCTCCATTGGGATGCCGCTACTGGAATCTGCGAGGTGAACTACGACATCGACTACTGGAGCATCCTTGACACGATGTATTCGTTCGAGCAGAACGAGGGTTACGATACCGACGGCGACTATCTCGGCGACTTCGAGGAATCGCAGGGTAAGACCAAGTCGGCTTCCAACCCGCAGGATTTCGACGATCCGCTTCGCCGTCAGGCCATGTACTTCGGCGGCAAGGACGATCCTGGCTTCCTCCAGACTTCGCTCGTGTTCAACGAGATGACGCCGAGCGGCGGTATAGCACCTGAAGACCACATGTTCCTCTACTTTACGGTCGAGTGCTGGGCCAAGGCCGATGCGTCCGGCCTCGAGTCGCCCGATCTCCAGGTGATGGTCGAACGTCCGATCTGGACCGGTGCCGCGAACGCCGCGGACGAGTCGTACCTCCGCAAGAACTTCCTGATCGGTCTGAAGGGCGGGCGCTGGTACACCAAGTTCGATTCTACCGGTGTTGACCGCAAGCAGGCTGTTGAAATCACCGATGGTCCTGCGGCCACCACCAACTGGACGCATATTGCGGCGACCTATGACGGCACCGCGCTTAAGCTCTACGTCAACGGTGTCTGCTGTAACACCCACAAGACCTCCATTCAGCCTGAACACGGCGTAGCGGCGGCGTTCCATGATTTCGGCCAGGATCCGCCAGATGATACCAAACGTACGGACGTGATCTGGGCCGATGAGATTGGTAACCGTGCGGTCGTTTATCAGATGATTTCGATTCTGGTCGGCGCCGATGCTAAGACTTATTACGGTATTGCGCCGGACCTCGCATGGCATGAGCGTAGTATTATGACCGGTGTCGCGCCGTACTACTTCAGCGAAGCATCAGCTGCGACGCTGAACGACTACACCGGATATTTTAAGGGCTATATCGACGAAGTCCGTATCTGGGACGGAGCGCGTCCCGCCGCCGACATCCTTTCTGACGTGAAGACCCGTAAGCGCTACAATCGTGATGACGCGCTGTCGAATCGTAGCAAGGTCCTCGGCGAAATCCGCAGCGGTCGCGGTCGTTCGCCGCTTTCGACCGCGATGCTGTCGCCGGAGCTGCGCTACCACTGGTCGTTCGACCACGTGCCTGGTGCGGTGGACGCCGCTGATGTCTCCGCGCTACCCGCCGGCTTCAAGACGAGCGACGGCACGGCGGACGGTATGGCCGTCTGGGCGCGTCCCGTGAAGGTCGACGGCAGCCGCTGGGTGACTCCGTGGCTCCTGTCGATCGACGAGTCGATCCGCTCCAGGATCTACACCGATCTCGCCTGGGTGCCGTGGATCCGCAACACCGTCTCGCACCTGCCGCGTGTCGACGGACTTACCCGTGACTCGCTCTTCTGGTCAGAGAATTTCGCGGGAGGCGTTCCCGCCACCGCGTACGGGCTTCCGAACTACGATTTCGCCCGTACGGCCGAGCCGCAGTGCAGCTGGTATCAGCAGCTCTACGTCCGTCCCGACGGTACGATCTACAGTCAGGACTACCCGACTTACAAGGGCGATCTCTATCAGTTCGCGATGCGCGAGACCCACACCGAGGGTGATGACCTCATTCCGCTCGGCGGCGTCTACGCCAAGCGCATTTCCGCGACCGAGGGCGGCATGTGGGATGACCTTGGTGCCGCTGATGCTTGGGCCGAAACCGTCGTGGACAGCGATCATAACGGGCTTCCTGATTGGTGGGAACAGTACGCCCGTCAGAACCTCTCCGCAGATCTTCGTCCGTGGGATGACTTCATGTGGGATACAACCGTTATCTATAACGGGCTCGAGATGCCGGCGTGGCGTGCGTACCTCCGCGATCTTGCGCTCGGTCTTCTGCCCGACGGCAAGTACCATGACGGCACTAACGGCACGCTCGATTACCGCGACACCCGTGACCTCGATCACGACGGCATGCCCGACTGGTGGGAGGATATGTACGGAATCGACACCGGCTCGGTCGCCGACGCGAAGGCCGACCCCGACAACGACGGCCTCTCCAATTACCAGGAGTACCGCATCGAGCAGGATTCCCTCTACATGCTGAATCCGTCGCTTACTCGCACGTTCGTCGGACAGGTCGAGACCGACTACTTCCTGCAGACGACCAACGCCGAAGGCAGGGCCGTGTATCTCGGCGAGCTCTACGCCGACCACGACTTCATGGAAGATGACGTCGAAGACGTGAACGGTTATGACCGCACGCGTTACGACGCCTACGCCGACCCTGACGAGGACGGATGGTCCAATTTCGCCGAAATGCGCTACGCCGGCTTCAAGATGGATACCGCCGCGCGCTTCGCGACCCATTATTTCGCTCAGACCGAGGTGAAGGACTTCCCGATCCCGGTTGTCCATGCGACGCTCCGTTATCACGGCGATACCGGCACCGGCAGCGCCACGAACATGATTTATGTCGAGGCCTATTCGGGCAATAACCTCCAGAAGTCCCCGAGCGCGGTTTATGCCGTCACACCCGGTTCGACCCAGAGCCGTACGATCTACCTCGGCGAATACAGCGACCGAGTCTATCACGGAACGCTCACGCCCGGACATGTCCAGGCCGGCAAGGACAACATCCAGCTCGAGGGCTGCTTCATTCAGCAGAACGAGAAGTGGACTTGGCTTGCGGGTGGAGTCATGAATTTCGGCACTTATGAAGAGATGTACCGCGCGTTCTGCGCAGACCCGACCATTCAGATCACGCGTCAGGAGAACCAGTGGTTCCAGCTGCAGTCGATGCTCAGCTCGCAGGCGGTCCTTCAGATCTCCGTCGACGACAAGACGCAGAAGGGCTACCTCTATCTCGATTACTCACGTGTCGGCGAAATCGACATGATCACCGGCGACTTCTCGATCGACCTTACGCCGATCAGAGACTACTTCATGGCCGATACGCTTGTCGCGGTGCCGCAGCTCTTCTTCCGCATCAATTACAAGTCGATGTTGCCGACGATGCAGAATAATAAGCTGACGATTTCGTTGGCCGAACCTGATCAGGGCATCCTGAACGAAGGTAAGACCGCGTTTGTCGCGTGGATGGATAAGGACGGTAACGGCGTCTACACGCCAGGTGTCGATCCGATCGGTTTCGTCAAGGATGTCGAAGTCGGCTGGGATCAGGTCCCGGCGATCGACATCGAGATGACGGACGCTTCGCAGGCAGCCGGTCAGCGCTTCTCCTACGCGACCGCGTCCAATGACGTCGTCCGCGTCGTCCGTATCGGCGTCAACGGTGAGACCGAGGGCTTCCAGCCTCGCATTATCTTCAGCCGCGACCGCAATGCGATGACCCGCGATTACGTCTTTGAAGGCGACCTCGTCTCCGGCGGCAAGTACGGTCTCGACTGGGACAACCTCCGCGCCGACCTCCAGGCGTTGGAAGGCGTCAAGCTCAGGGACGTGACCTCCGTCAACTATGCGGTGGTCGACGGCGCCTGCTCGATGCAGAACCTCGATACGAATCTCTTCATCACGACGTTCGCGGTTAATTATACCTCTGAGCCAGTCAAGCCGACGGTTTATTCGCCGTCCGAGAAGGCTGACGGCATCGTGGAGACTGTCCGTCCGACGTTCCGTTGGACCGGCGCCGACGGCTACACCGCCTTCCGTCTCCAGATCTATGACGAGACGGGAGCGACCAAGCTCTACGACTCCGACGTCCAGACGCTGCCAGCCCGTGACAGCTCGTCCCGTTATTACTGGACGGCGCCGGTGTTCATCGGTACCAACGTCCTGGCTGACGCCTGGGCGCTTGATAACCACAAGTCGTACAAGTGGCGCGTCGCGATGTACAACCAGAAGTTCTCCGAGACGACGGACGGCGCCTCGCTCTGGAGCGATTGGGCGACGATGCGTGCGGAGCTCGCCGACACGAACGATAAGTCAACGCTTTACGGAACGGTGAAGACGGTCGTTAAGTACTTCGGTCCGGCGACCAACACGCTCGACCAGGTCGTTGTCCAGCTCTTCAAGAACGCCGATCTTACCGGCGTCCCGGCGGCGCAGACCCGGCTCTTCGACGTCTCCGGTGACATCTCCGATCTCACCAACGGCATCGAGGTCGTGTTCCACGGCCTTGAGGACGGCGAATATTACGCGTGCGCCTTCATCGACCGCGCGGATCCGGAGACCGGCGCGGGCGACTGCATCCGCCAGCGTTACGAGACCTGGGGTTACTCCGCGCAGGTGGGCCTCGGTTATTCGAATATCTGGAATCCGCTCGGCGTCAAGTCCGCCGCGGAATCCGTGAAGATTCCGTCCGTCACGGTCTATATGGAGGATACCGACGTCAATGGCGACGACATCCTCGACTGGGATCAGGACGAGGAGCTGCTCAAGGTGGCTTCCACTTCCGCCGGTGAATCGGCGCTCGCGGGCGATTCCGACGGTGACGGCCTCAGCGACTTCGACGAAGGCGACAAGAGCTACACCAAGGCGAACATGTGGGATACCGACGGTGACGGCATGCCCGACGGCTGGGAATACCTCTTTGCTGGTACGGATCCCCTCACTGCCGACGCCGACAAGGTCGTTGACGGCGATCTCATGGCCTACGCCGAGTACGCCAGCCGCGTGATCACGGTTCGTGCCACTGCCACCGGCGCAGAGGAGACCTACATCATCCCCGGCACCAATGAATACTTCATCGGCGACAACGTCAACGGTCAGCAGTTCTATTCGACCTTCGACTACAACGGCAGCTACGGCCGCGGCGGACTGGTGACCGTCGAGGATTCTGAGCAGTACAACCTCGTGACCGTCACCAACACCCTCGGCGGCGCCGAGTACAAGGTGATCTTCGAGATCGATAATCCGGTCGTCGGAGTGGGCACCAACGTCAACGAGGAGACGGGCTGGATTCCCGAAGGTCCCGACGGCGGTCCGTACACCCTCGGTGCGAAGACGAACCTCAATGTCACCGTCCTAGCCGAGACTAACCTGGTCACGGCGGTCGAAACGATCGACATCTCGCTCGGCGAGAACCGCGTGATCGCCATCGACAACGCCGCGAAGGTCGTGCTGGTCCATGCGCAGGTCTACGACGAATTCGGCTTCACGCAGACCACGGCGGTTGATCCGGCAGATGAACACACCAAGCCGTTCACGGCGCTCGACAAGTACCTGGTGATCCGTTATCTCTCCGCGATCGGCATCGGTCCGGGCGAGGAGGAGATCAACAAGAAGAAACTGTGGAAGTACTACTCGCTCATCCCGATGGTCAAGGACGGCGACGGCATCAGTGATCTTACGGACGATAAGTCGGCGATTAAGCAGGTCAAGGACGCGACCGACAAGTACGGCGACGGCATCGCCGACGGCTGGGAACTCTACGTGATGTTCGGCACGAACGGCGTTACGAACGTCGTCGCGAGCGCCACGATGAAGCCGGCCGAGACCGATATCAATCCGTGGAAATACGGAGACCGTGCGCTCGATGTCGACGGGGACGCGCTTGATCTCGTCCACGAATACAGCGACGGCAAGGATCCGTCCGATCCGTGGGATCCCTATTCGGTCTACAAGCTCATCCTCGCGGAGGGGGTGATCGAGGCGGAGACCCTGCCGTTCCTCGATTCCGAGGTGCGTCGCTTCGGCGTTAAGAAGGACGATATCGCCGACGACTGGGATCTCGACATGATCTCCAACGGACAGGAGGTGTGGGGTTACTATAAGGACCGTGTCGCCCTTGCGGACATCTGCGAGACCAACGCTTGGTCCGACGGCTTCACGCCGGACTACTTCCGTGCGCTTACGAATCTCACGCCGGTCACCTACCTCGGCGAGATCTACAACGGCGCCGAGTTCATCGAACCGCAGGTGCGCAAGCTCTTCGGCATTCAGGATCTCCAGCGTGCCGGCACCCGCGATCTCTATAACTCCGGATGGGACATCTGGTCGATTGTTCGCGGCAGCATCTACAAGCGCGAGCAGACCGGTGTCGGCGAAGTGTCCGAGGATCTCAGCTACTGCGTCAAGTTCCTTTATGCCGTCTGGCCCGATGAGTTCACGGGCGCGACGCAGGATGACGTGATCCAGTTTGTCAACGACCACTATCAGGCCAACGTCTCCACGCTCGACGGCGTCATCACGACCCTCGGCGGCATGGACTACATCAAGCGCACCGTCAAGGAGCATTCGGCGAATAGCTTCGACGTCGCCGGCTACGCGATCCCGGAGCCGGAGGTCAACGTCAAGTTCCGCTACTACGGCAACGATGCCCACGATATCGTCGTTGAGGCCTATCAGACCTCCTCTACCTATCCGGAGCGCGGCGAGCAGATGACCGCCAGCTGGTCGGTCGCGCCGCTCTTCGATTCCGGCACGGCCTACGTCACGCTGAAGGCGACGAGCAAGGGAACCCTCAAGCAGGGCAAGTGCCGCTTCTTGGCGTATATCGATAATGACGGCAGTTCCACGTTCTCGGCCGCGGATACTTTCGCGGTGGCTACTGCCAACATCGGTTTCGCCGGCGCTTATGTCGAAATGACGCTCGGCGATCCGAACCTCGGCTTCCCGGCGTTTACTTTCAATGACGGATCCAATTTCGTGTCGCAGATCAAGATCGTGCGCACTCATATCAACGGAATGCCGTTCCTCGATGAGGACGGTAATGGGCCGCACACTGTCTACCATCGTGAGTTCGCAAACAATGTCGAGCGCCTTACGGTGTTCCCTGATGATTATATCTGGGATGGCACGCGTGATGATGCGGGTACCATCGCTCATTATATTGGCGTGGACAAGGGTATTGACATCAATACTGGCAAATATAAGAAGTACGCAGGGTTTGATGTTGAGAGTGTCACTTATGAGATTCTCGAGGGAATTGGACCGTTCACCGTATCAAATCTGACCGAATACGCGGTAATTACATCCAATAAGGTTAATGAAGGCTGGGTGTTCAAGACGAATGTCGTTAGCGGCATTGGCGGGAATAAGACGTTCACAATCAATTATTCCAAGAAGCGCGATATTGCGGACGTAAATGTTTTCGCTGATCAGCTTGAGGATGGCGATGTGTATGCCGCCTTTACGATTCCGACTGACACTCCGGCGACGAAGTTCTGGCTCAAGTGGGACGGCACCACTTATCCAAGCGGATCCGGAATCGACCTGAAGAACTTCTCGGGCAGGAAGATCACCTGCACTGAGGATACCGGATATCCGATTTCGGGATCGGCGAACGGTCTCGTCCGCATCAAGCTGTCGGATTATCTTCCTGAAGGAGAAGCCCTGGTCGGAGTTCACGAGCTTCGTATCTGCCTTGGTAACGACAGGTTCTCGAGTGTCGGTGCAGACAACGAGTGGAGCCAGGCCGCTACGTTCTCTGTTGGAGAGAAGGCGACGCGTAACGGCAAGATCACCGTCATCGTCAAGCATCCGCTTACGAGCTTCGGAAATAACGTGACGGTTGCAGTGTATGATCGTCCCGACTTTGCCAATCCGGTCGCTATCGTCCGTGATGGCAATGGAAGCACTGATAGCGAGATTACTATCAATAACCTGCGTGAGAATGGCGAATACTATGTCGCGGCGTGGTATATCAAGGATGACGCTGACGGACGTAGCGGCGAGGTTGATTCGGCTGGCGTGCCGATTTCCGACGCGACAGTTAGAATGCCTTATGACACCTGGGGTTATGTTAGCGCCATCGGAACAGTCACTAACGGATTTAACGCGTTGGCAATTAAGGCCGAATCCAAGGTCTCTGTAACCAACTATGTTTGGTTGCAGGACACGGACTGGAATGATAACGGTAAGATCGACCGGAGTGAGGACTTCTTCGACATCGACGGCATTACCCTCAAGGGCGGTGGTACGAAGATGCTCTATATCGACGATTTCGACCTTGACGGACTCCCAGACAACTACGAGGAACAAGAGGAGGCGCCGGAGGAAGAAGAAGAGGACACCGATAATAAGGTTACCTCGAAGGATGTTATGGCGTATTATGAGGCGTCTGACATGCTCTTCGTCGGACTCAGCAACACCGGCGGCGATTCAAATCTCGTTTGGTGCGCGGTGGTCGATCGCGATGGTATTGATCATAGTTTCACGCTGAATGATGGTTCGCTTCAGCTGCAGACACCGGCTTCGGCGCTCGGTACGCTCTACTCAACCTACGATTACTATTATAGCGGTGCGTCGCCGCGTAAGGATTCAAGCAAGTGGCAGGGCATCGGCACGAATGTGACCTACGATTCGACCTGGACCGTTCAGCGCATGCGCACGGGCAAGGCGAAGTTCGTCCACGCTCAGGTCTATTCGCTCTTCGGCTTCGATCCGAAGACCTGCGTCGGCGATGATGACGCGGTGAACACCAAGAACTTCACCCGCAATGACAGGTATCTCGTCTGCCGTTACCTCGAGGCCATTGGCGTCGAAGGTGTCTCCGAGAAGGACATGAGCGACAGCGGCAACTGGATCTGGTCGCTTAAGGCCGGAAATAAGCTCGACCAGGATCGTGACTCGGTCGCCGACGGTTGGGAGCTCTACGTGATGTTCGGACCTGATACCGCGAAATATGATTTCGCGAACGGATCCAGTATCACCGCGGCTGATCTCACCAATTCGGTCCCGGCGCAGATCATCTCGCCGTTCGACGGACGCGACGGTCAGGCGTACTCCTATGCCGACCAGCAGGCGTTCCCGGCCGGAGCGGCCGAGGATTCGACCAACCTCTGGCTTAAGATCGCGCAGGAGTTCGACAACGGACAGAGTCCGACCGACCCGTGGACGATCGATTCCGACGCCGATGGCATTGCCGACTACATCGCGTTCTACTACAACGTGAAGGGCGCGAACTCCGCGAAGGACGATGATGGTGACGGACTCTCCAACTACGCTGAATACCTAATCAGTGAAGTGTTCAGGTTTACCAAGCTTGATCCGAAGAACGCTAAGACTGACGGTGCCTGCATCGACTACTTCCGCAAGGCGGGCGAGTTCTACTTCGGCGAGATGTTCACCGATCACGACCGGGTCAACGACAACTGGGAGGACTACTTCGGTGCGAAGTGGACTAACAGCGGCATCTTTGATCCGTTCGACGATCCTGATGACGACGGCTGGTCTAACTACGCCGAGTTTATGGCCGGTACCGATCCGACGTACGGACGCCGTGCCGACACGGTCAATCCCACGAACGGTGAGCTGATTGTCGAGGCCTCTTACCCGGTGCCGACCATCAAAGCGACAATCGTCTACAACGGATCTGCCAGCATCGGCAGCAGCTCGTTCCTCATTAAGGCGTGGACTGATGCTGAGATGAAGGGTGCTCCAGATGCGGCATGGGTCGCCGCCGTCGGTGCGACGAATACGCCGAGCGTTACAACTGGAAGAGCCGTCACCTTCATGCTTAAGGATCCCGAGCCGGTCGTAGCTTCTGCCGGAGATGCCGAGAACGGCGGCAGCAGATCGGATTCGCTCGGTGGTGACGAGGATTCCGGTGTTGTTGTCAAGAAGCCGACGCAGCTCATCCATAACGGCGGCGTTCGTGAGGGTCGGAATACCTTCGTCGTATTCGCCGACCTCGATGGCAATCAGATGTACACTGCCGGTGAGCCCTTTGGCGTTGTCAATAATGTCAATGTTGGCTGGAACGCTGCCGAGTTCATGGTTGAGCTTACGGATACTCATCCCGTCTTCGCGCGTCTTGACATCACCGATGCGGTCAACGACCGCGAAGATAAGTATGGCGAAGAGAGCGGAAACTGGGATCAGGTGACGGGTGGCCATGTCTCCGGCGGCGACCTTGAGCGTGTCCGCGTGGTCCGCACCCTCATCGACGGCATCGGCGTTGATGACCCGATCCTCGTGGGTGTTGGTGTCCATAATGGCAATCGTGTTGTCATGGATAAGTGGCTTGATGTCGCGAACTGCCGTTGCGTGATTCACGAAGGCGACTTCCTCACCAACGGATGCTTTGACATCGACTGGGAGTTCTTCGACGCAGATATCGGTCCGGCCATCGGCAAGAAGTATAATCGCGTGATCGGAACGACGACTGATTTCTATGGCAATCCGCAGCCGATAACCGAAGAGGTCACCATTGCTGGCACCAGTGTCGTGTATCGCGTCGTGCTCGGCAACTGCGATATCTCGACGGCTTTGACGAACAATCTCGTCGCGACCGCGATCGTTCGTAAGTATGACTTCGAGCGCGTCGTCGCGATTCCCGTCAGTGTTGACAACGATAACGGCGTTGTCTACTCTGCGGCTCCGACCTTCAACTGGAAGATGCCGTATAATCTCAACAGCTATACCGCGTTCGAGCTTGAGATCGCCGATGCTGATACGGGCGCGACGGTTTACGATTCCGGTATGCGCCTCGTGCCGGTGATGAAGGGCGGCATGTACAGCTGGAAGGCCGACCCGATCGTCGGAATCTTCCTCGCTAAGAGTGGCAATTGGAAGTGGCGCGTCGCGATGTGCAATGCCAAGTTCAAGACGCCGTTGTGGTCTGATTACGCGAACTTCTCGACCGCTGTCAATACGCAGCAGCCGCTGAACGATCACGGCTACTCGTCGATCGGCGTCAGCGTCAAGTACACCGGACCGAGCGCGGTCCTCAATCAGCTCGCTGCGGAAGGCAAGGTCGGCAAGCTCGTGATTGAGGCGTACACCGCGAACGACTTCTCCGGCGCGCCTGTCGCCGCCGCTTACGCGACCGACAAGACCTCCGTCTCTGATCCTTCGATCCTCACCAATGACGCGGTGCTGGTCGGTCTCGATGCGAATGGCACCTACTATATTCGCGCATTCATCGATTCGAATGGCAACGGCGTCAAGGATGACTTCGAGTCGTGGGGCTACTCCTCCGAGGCGATCAAGCTCGCCGGACGGACCACGGTGCCGGTCGTCGGCTTCTATCTTGAGGACGCCGATACCGACGGCGACTGGTTGCCGGATGCCTGGGAGTATGCGGAAGCCGGCTGGACCGGTGATTGGGAGGATGTCAAGAAGCAGAAGGAAGCCGAAGTGCTGAGTGACGGCAAGGTGCTGTTCTCGACCACTCTCGAAACGGATGCGATTTCGAAGCTTACCGGTTTCTCCAGTTACGCCAAGGGCGCTTCGCTGACGATCTTCGAGAACGGCTCCGCTGTGACTGGACTTATCGGCGATGGTAGTCTGAGCGCTGGCGGATGGACTTTTGATTCGATCCGTGAAGCGGTCAATGGAGAAATCAAGGTTCGGGAGGATTCCGTTAAGATTGCCGCCGTTACTCTTGATTACGCGACCGGCAAGGTACACCTCTTCGTCGATGCCGAGGTTGCCATGTCGCTTGCCGGCAAGACGCTGAGCCAGATCTACGCGATAACCCCTGGTTCTACCAAGACGGTGAGTATCAAGATCTTCCGCAAGGCTTCGCTCGCGCAGGCTGCCTGGGTGCTGGTCGATACTAAAACGGCTTCGGTCGGTGCTGATGCGGTCGAGGTGACCGTCGATACGGGAATTGGTCCGGCCGATATTCAGAGCGGCTTCTACAAGGTCGAGGTTTGCGAATAAGCTTAAGTATCCAATAGAATTCAGGAATCGAAATTAAATGAAGAAGGCAATCAACAAGGTTCTCGTCATCAATTCCGGCTCGTCGAGCTTGAAGTACCAGCTCTTCGATATGAAGAAGGGCGTTCGTTTGGCGAAGGGACTCGTCGAGCGTATCGGCTGCGGCGGCCCTAAGGATCATTCAGAAGCGCTTAAGACCGTTGTCGCCCAGCTTGGCGATCTCGCGAAGGGTATTGACGCGATTGGACACCGCATTCTCCATGGTGGTGAGGTGTTTAAGGATTCCGCACTTATGAACAAGGCGAACATGGCGAAGGCCAAGAAGCTCGTCAAGTTCGGTCCGCTCCATATGCCGGCCAATCTCGGCGGTATTGAGGCGTGCGAGAAAATCTTCAAGGGCGTTCCGAACGTTGGCGTCTTCGATACGGCCTTTCATATTGCCACCATGCCCGATTGCGCCGGTATGTACGCGATTGATCCGAAGTACTATAAGAAGATGGGTATCCGCAAGTACGGGTTCCACGGCACTTCGCACAAGTTCATCACCCAGGAGGCGGCCAAGTTCCTCAAGAAGCCGCTTGCTAAGGTTAACCTCGTTACCTGTCATCTCGGCAACGGCTCTTCGCTCGCCGCGATCAAGGACGGCGGAGTTGTTGATACGACGATGGGTCTTACCCCGCTTGCGGGACTCGTGATGGGGACTCGTTGCGGTGATATCGACGCTGCGGCCGTGCTCGCTATCATGGAAGCAGAGAAGAAGACTCCGGCGGAGATGGATACGCTCCTCAACAAGAAGTCGGGTCTTCTCGCTCTCGCCGGATCCTCCGACTGCCGTGATCTCTGCGCAGGCGCTGCGAAGGGATGCAAGCAGTGTGAACTCGCGCTCGAAATGCTCGCCTACCGTGTCGCTCTCTATATCGGCGCGTACAACACCGTTATCGGTGGAGCGGACGCAATCATCATGACCGGTGGCATCGGCGAGAACTCGTCCGAAGTCCGTGAGAAGATCATCGCCCGTCTTGGTGCGCTCGGCATTAAGCTTGACAAGAAGGCCAACAAGGTTCGTGGTGAGGTCAAGATCATTTCCGCGAAGGGTTCGAAGATCCCCGTGATCGTTATGCCCACCAACGAGGAGCTCATGATCGCGAAGGATACGCTCCGCGTCCTTTCGAAGTAACCTCATTCTCCAACTCCAACTTTTTCTCCAACTTAGAAATGAACGCAATCAAGAATATTATCGAGAAGGCCAGCAAGTTGAACGGCAAGGTCGTCCTGCCTGAAGGACAGGATCCCCGTGTCATTACCGCCGCATGCGCGTGTGTGGAGCGCAAGATTTGCTCGGTCGTCGTACTCGGCACCCCTGCTGAAATCGCCGACGCAGAAGCCAAGGCCGGTAAGAAGCTTTCCGACTTCGGAATCCCTGCGGTCGACTACACACAGGGCGATGCCGAACTTGAAAATCTTTATCTTGAGTCTTGGAACGCCAAGGAGTCGAAAAAGCCTGTGGAGAAGCAGAAACTCATCGACCTCGCCGGCGCTCAGAAGACGCTTCGCACCAAGCGCATCTATTTTGGCGGCATGATGGTGAAGACTGGTCGTGTCAACGGACTCGTCGCCGGCTCTATCGCTTCCACCGGCGACATGCTTCGCGCCGCGTTTCATACGCTCGGAACCCAGAAAGGAGTGAAGACCGCGTCTTCCTGCTTTATTCTCGACCTCGCGGCGCCGACGGCATCCGGAGATGTCGTTCTCGCTTTTGGTGATTGTGCCGTGATTCCCAACCCGACGGCCGAGCAGCTCGTCGACATCGGCCTCGCCACGGCTCAGACCTATAAAGATCTTACCGGCAACGAGCCGCGTGTCGCGTATCTGTCGTTTTCCACGAAGGGCAGTGCGGCCGGCGATATGGTTGAGAAGGTTCAGAAGGCGGTCGAGCTCGCCCGCCCTGTTTTCGCCGAGAAGGGTATCAAGATGGACGGCGAACTACAGTTCGATGCAGCCATCGTTCCTTCGACCGGCAAACAGAAGAATCCTAACGGCGAGATTCAGGGTAACGCCAATGTCTTCATCTTTCCCGACCTTAATGCCGGTAACATTGGCTACAAGATCGCGCAACGCCTCGGTAAGGCTGACGCGATCGGTCCGAATCTTCAGGGTCTTGCCAAGGCGATGAATGATCTCTCTCGTGGCTGCAATGCAGAAGATATTGTTGGAACTATCGCGGTAACGCTTCTTCAGTCTACGACTAAATGATGACAGATAAGCAGATGCTGGAGCGCGCAGCGCAGGTTTTCGATATCGAGATCAGGGGTCTCGAATCGGTAAAGGCTTCGCTTGATGCCAGCTTCACTACGGCGATTGAGATGATGCTGTCCGCTCAGTCGGAAGGCGGCATTGTCGTCGTGACTGGTGTTGGCAAGAATCTGCACATCGCGGAGAAGATGTCCGCCATCTTTTCGTCGACCGGTACGCGCTCCATCGTCCTCAATCCTGTGCAGGCGATGCACGGCGATCTAGGCATGGTGTCGGCGAAGGATGTTCTTATCGCGCTTTCCTTCTCCGGTGAGTCCGCCGAGGTCAATAACCTTATACCGGCAATTCGCCGGCACGGTCTCAAGGTGATCTCGATGACTCGCGACCCAGAGTCGACTCTTGCCAAGCTCTCGGATTGTCATATCGCGATTCCATGTGGTAAGGAGGCATGTCCGTTCGGCATGGCGCCGACGAATTCCACTACCGCCACTATGGCCATGGGCGACGCCCTCGCGATGGTGATGATTGATGCGCAGCAGTTCAAGATCGAGGCCTACGCGATGAATCATCCTGCCGGTGCGATCGGAAGGGCGCTAGTGATGAAGGTTACTGACATCATGCGCACCGGGGAAAAGCTTGCCGTGGTCGCTCCGTCTGCTAGTGTGCTTGAAACCGTAATGGCGATGACCAAGGCGAAGGGAGGCGCGGCGGCGATCGCCGATGAAGGTGGAAAGCTGCTTGGCGTTTTCACCGACGGTGACTTCCGCCGAGTGATGAGCGCTGGTGAGAGCTCGGTCCTGCAGGATGACATCGCTTCCCACATGACGAAGTCCCCGATGTTTGTCTACGACGATGCTTACGCGGCGGAGCTTCTGAAGATCTTCGAGAAGAAGCACATCGATGACCTTCCGGTGTGTGATCGGTCCGGCAGGGTGGTTGGACTCGTCGACATCCAGGATCTGCCCAAGATGAAGGTACTTTAATCAAAAAGCTAAGGAGGTCAGACATGAACATGAAGAAGACTCTGGTTGCTGTTACGTCCGTGATTGCGGTTACCGTCGCGCTCGCGGCCCCCAAGAAGGCGCCTAAGGCGATGGCCGGCGCTGACGAGATGACCACCACCGGCAAGGGCGCGAAGATCCTCGTCGACCAGGCTCCGAGGATTGGTAGGGCGGCGTGCATGATGGCTCCTTCTCTTCCTGGTGGAACACAGATTGGGCAGTGCTATAAGAAGCCGCGCAATTGGATTGTCCTGGAGACGAAGTATACTACCTACGGTACGGAGACATCGCGTTTTCTCGATCAGCTGACTTTCACCTGGCACGTGATGCTCGAGACGAAGAGCGCGACTGAGAATAAGGGCAATAGGGAAGGTCTCGCCCCCTACAGCTATTTCTCGACCTCGATGACCTACTTCAATATCCCGCAGGGATCGCATGCGTCATCGGTTGTCCTTCCGCCTTCCTATCTTGAGCGTTACGGTGAGCCTAAGGCGGTCGGATTCACGATTTCCAATCAGAACGGCGATGAGCTATTCTGTGGCTCGGTCAGCGAAATTCAGGGAATTAAGCCAAACGAGAAGTTCTGGGACAATGACAACATCATGAACGCTTCCGGCAAGGACGGCAAGCCGATGATTGAGCGTCGGCAGGGTCTTTTGGATCGGTCCAAGACCATCTGGGCGCTTGTGTACCCGAACGACTACGAAACCACTCTTCAGTAATCCAAGACTATGGCGAAGAAGATCCTTACTCTCGATATCGGCGCCGCGAATATCGCGCTTGCCGAATATGAGCTTGGTGCGAAAGGCGCGTTGACGCTTGTCAACTACGGCACTGCTGCGCTCGCCGCTCCGATTGATACCGGTGATGCCGCGACGATTCTTTCACCTGCGTTGCTGGAGCTTGTGCGGGAGAAGGGTTTCAAGCCTGGAGATGTCGCGGTTTCGGTTTCGGGACAGATGGTGTTTCCACGCATTGCGGCGATTCCTGCGATCGGCGGAGACGAGAAGTTCGAGCAGAACATCCGTTATGAGATTGAGCAGAACGTTCCGTTCCCGTTTGACGAGATGGTCTGCGACCGACAGATTCTCGGAGATACTGCGGATGGCGATAAGAGCGTGCTCATTGCTGCCGCCAAGATTGAGCAGATCGAGACGATTACCGATGCCGTCGCGTCTGCCGGCTTTCGTCCGCTGCTTGTGGATATCGCTCCATTCGCCACTTTAAGCGCGCTCAAGGCCGCGAGTGCGGAAAATGATGGATCGGTGATTGTGCTGGATATCGGCGCCAAGACCACTTCGCTGATGATTGTCGAGGGCGAGAAGGTTTACAACCGTTCTATTCCGATTGCCGGTAATAACATCACCCGCGAGATTGCACAGTCGTTCGGCATCACCCAGGTGGAGGCCGAGCAACTCAAGAAGGACAAGGGCTATGTCGCGCTTGGCGGCGTCGTTGAAGACGAAGACGAGGTGGCCGATCGTGTTTCCAAAGTCTGTCGCGCGGTGATGAGCCGGCTTCTCGCGGAAATCTCGCGTTCGGTCAATTTCTATCGTTCTCAGCAGGGAGGAACGGCGCCGCATCGTCTCTATCTTACCGGTGGTACGGCATTGTTGCCGCAGGCCGACCGCTTCTTCTCTGAGTCGCTGCAGATCGAAGTTGAGTTTTTCAATCCGTTTGAGTTCGTCGGTGTCGGTGATGCGGTAGATGCTGATGCGTTATCCACAGACGGAGCTCTGCTTTCGCCGACCATCGGTCTGGCGCTTCACGCGTCTGGCCAGTCGTTCTTTACGATCAATCTGCTTCCGCCTTCGCTTATCGAAGCAAGGGCGGAGAAGGCCAAGGTCCCGTATGTGGTCGCGGCAGCCGTTGTGTTTATCGCTGCGCTCGTTGTTGCGCTATTGGCGGTCGGTCGTTCGGCCGACGTGACCGAAGCTGTTCGTGAGGGGCTTGATGCGAAAGTCATGGGGCTTAAGAACTACGAGAAGAAGATCAAGGCGGCGGACGAGTCCGTTGAGGCCGCCAAGGTCCGTGCGGATGCGTTGAAGTCGTTGATCGCTTCGCGTTCCGCTCCGGTGGTTCGCCTTAACGCTATCCGCGGTGCGCTTGCTCAGGGGATGTGGATCGAGAAGCTTGACGGCGAACGGATCACGATTCGCGGCTGGGTTGATGATTTGGATCGGCTGGTGGAGAAGGATGCCGCTTCCAACGGCAACAAGCGTCGTACCGCGTCGGAAATCGTGGTTGCGAAGCTCAAGGGTTCCGCTGCCGTCGATGCTTCCGGAGTGAAGATCGCCGATATGTCGACCATTGGCAAGAACGGGGATATTGAGCAGTTCACGGTGGAGGTGAAGTTCAAATGAACAAGACGAAGATAATCCTGATTTCGATTGGCGGAGTCACGCTTCTCGCTACACTTGTGCTTGCGTATCTCATTTACAGCGCCGTCTCGGCGAGGGGAGAAAGTAGCGAAGAGCTTGAGTATCTTGAGTCAGAAGCAGGGCGGCTCACGCGAATGAGCGTTTATCCGGGTCCTGAGGCTGTCAAGGCGACGGACGACAATCGTAAGTCAATTGCTGAGTGGTCGGAGTTGGCCATGGGGCTGGCGTCGTCTGGTGACCAGAAGTTTGAAGACACTACGCCCGCTTCCTTCAAGGCGTTTATCAACGATGAGGCAAAGCGTTACGCCGTGTTGCCGGGATCGGCGGACGGACATTTCGTCAAGGGTGATTTCGGCTTCGGATTTGACGAATACATCCACAAGGGCAAACTTCCTGCCGCGGCGGACCTTCCGCGCCTGCAGCGCGAGTGGAATGACATTTCGGTTTTCCTCGGTATCCTCATTGACGCGAAGGCGTCGTCCGTCTCCGAGCTTCAGCTCGTGAAGGAGGTTAAGGAGGAGGAGCCGCGCCGCGGTAAGCGCAAGCGTCAGCAGAAGAAGTCGGATGACGAAGCCAAGCCTGATATTACCCGTTTCAACATCGTCTTCACCGCGAGTCCTGATGCGCTGGTGAAGATCTTTAACGATATCGCCGGAAACGCGCGATTCGTGGTCGCCGAGGAGTATTCTTTCCTTCGTTCGCCTGATGAACTCGCCGACAGGCTCGGAGATAGGACCGCGAAGAAGCCTGAGGCCGGTGGACGTCACCGTCGTCGTGCGGTAACCATCCAGGATGAAGAGACGGACGACACTAAGTCGACCGGCGTCGTCACCGATCCCGCCACGATCGCAGATTTCAAGGTAAGCATGAAGGTTGCGGTTTATGATTTCCGCACCAAGGCCAAACCGCAGCTCGAGAAGGAGGAACAGGAATGATCGCCTCTGCCAACAATAAGAACTTCATCGTCGCGCATTATGAATGGCTCGCTCTCGGAGTCGCGGTCGCCACGTTGATTGCCGCGGTAATATATGCAGTAGGGGCCTTCGGGGAGGATCCGGATGAGGCTTCAACCGACGTTGTCGCACGTTTCCGTCGTCCCGCGTCTCAGAACGGTGATGTCGGTGTTAAACCGGTGGATCTTTCCGATTACGAGCGCACTTCCGCTTTGCTGGACCCCAAGAAGGTTCCGCATGTTTCAGACATCTCGACCAAGGACGGCAGCTTCCTTGCCAGTGCTGCGCGCGTGTTTTGCGAACACTGCCGTCGTCCCATGCCGTTCCGCGCCGAAATTTGCCCTTTCTGTAAGCAGGCCCCTAAGGTCAAGGAACTGCCGGTGGTTGTTGTTGATGCAGATGGTGACGGAATGACGGACGAATGGGAGAAGAAGTACGGGCTTAATCCCGCGGACGCTGCGGATGCTGTGTTGGATAAAGATGGTGACGGGTTCACGAATCTCGAGGAGTTCATGGCGAAGACAGATCCAACGAATCGGAACGATCATCCTGATTATCTTGATTCGCTTTCGATCGTGCTGCCGCTTGTGGAGACGAAACTTCCGTTTGTCTTTGAGAAGGTGTTGAAAATTCCGGCCGGATATCGTTTTTATTTCAAGGATCCGCTCGCAAAGAACGACTACGGTCAACGTGGTCTTCAGTATGCCCCCGTCGCCGGTGAGGATATCGGCAAGACTGGGTATGTCGTTGTTTCGTATAATGAGAAGTTCGAGAAGCGTAAGATCAAATCCGTTGGAAGTGAGAAGGCCCTTGAAAAGACGGTTGATGTCTCTACTGCGACGATCGAGCGCAAAAGCGACAAACGGCGTTTCGATCTGCTGGTCGGCAATCGCAAGCATATAGCGGTAGATGTCCAGGCAAAGCTGATGTATTCGCGCGGTGAGATAAAGGAAATGAAAGTCATTGCCGGCGACACCATCGATCTCAATGGGAGCAAATACGAAGTCAAGTCTGTGGAACGCGTTGGCAATGGAGCGAAAGTCACCCTTGCCGACAAGATCCTTGGAAAAATTCGCGTGCTGGAAGCCCTTGAACAGTAAACTGAATTTCGGTATAATATCGCAATAAATGGGAGAGGTGTTCGATATGACGAACTTGAAGAAGCTGACCGCTTGTGGAGCGGCCTTGGCGCTCGTTGCCGTTGGATCACTGGCGTTCGCGCAGGACGATCTTGACGATATGTTGAAGGATCTCGAAGGAGAGATCGGAGCCGAGGAAGCGACCACCGCCGAGGCGAAGGCCGAAGAGCCTAAACCCGCAGAGGAGAAGGCTGAGGAAGCCGCTCCCGCAGAAGAGGCGGCCGAGGAAACTGCTCTCGCAGAAGAGAAGGCTGAGGAAGCCGCTCCTGCTGAAGAGGCGGCCGAGGAGGCTGCTCCCGTAGAGGAGAAGGCTGAGGAAGCCGCTCCTGCTGAAGAGGCGGCCGAGGAAACTGCTCCCGTAGAGGAGAAGGCCGCGGGAAACGCTCCTGCTGAAGAGGTCGCACCCGCCGCTGAGGCGAAGATTTCCAACACGGATGTTGATAATGCGTTAACCCTTCTGGATGAGTTGGATGCCGAGACAAGGGATGAAGAGTCCGCCCAGGCCAGTGCTTCAACGAATGCCGAAGCACCTGTGGCTGCCGTTGACGCTCCTGTCGCTGACGCTTCTGTCGAGAGCGCTCCTGCCGTTGTCGCGCCAGTTGCCGCAAAGCCGCTATCTCCCGATGCTGAGCTTATTGCTAATATCCGTGCGACCGAGACTTTGCGCCGTCAGGCTTTTGACGAGCAGGCGAAACGTGAGATCGGAGAAGCCCGCGCTGCGATGGCTGAAATGGAATATAGTGAGGCCGCGCGTCATTATGGTATCGCGCTTAAGTTGTTAAATGACAGTCCCGCGACCAAGAAGCATCGTCGCGAGTGTGAGCAGGGTGTTGCTGAAGGGCTTTATCGTGCAGCCATTCAGGAGGATCGCACGGGTCGTCGTGATCGGGCGATCAAGCTGATGGAGAAGGCGATAGACATGCGGCACCCTAAGGCCCGCAAGCAGTTAGAGTTTTGGTTGGCTGATAAGCAGCGCGGTGAGGAGAAGCTTGATCTGTCTCAGATCACTCATCGCAAGAACGAGGAAGATTTCAAGGCGCAGCGTAAGGCCGATCAGAAGCTTCTCCGAAGGGCGCGTCAGCTTTTGGCCGTCCGTGACATTGAAGCGGCTCTTGAGCAGTGCGAGATTGTGCTGGCTGCTGAGCCCTATAATCAGGAGGCGATTCGTCTGCGCGGGCAGATCATCAAGAAGCAGAAGATTATTCTCGATCAGGAACATACAGTCGCTCGTGACGGGATGATTGCCGAAGTAGGCAAGAAGTGGCGTCCCGTTTATGCTCCCAACGCTAAGAAACTTGGCGAAGTCGTGACTGAGACCAGGAAGAAGCCGCTGGGTGACGATCCCGAGCGTTCGGAGGAGCAGAAGATCATCAATCGCATGAAGGCTATGCGTCTTCCGACAATTTCCTTTAAGCCGCCGGCAACCATTATCGATGCGGTTGAGTTCTTCCGTGGCGCTTCAAAGGATTACGATAATCCAGAGATCCCGCTTGAGAAGCGCGGCTTCAACTTCGTGCTCAAGACACCGGATACACTGGTGTCCAACGCCATGTCCGATGATGACGGAGACGATGGTTTTACCCAGACTGCCGAGGATGAGGCTGCCAGCAGTGGACAGGTAGGCGTACCTGTGATTCCGATGATTACCGCTAGCGATGTATCCTTCTATGAGGCGCTGAAGCTGGTTTGCGATTCGGTGAAATACAAGTTCAAGGTTCAGGGTAAGATCGTTATGGTCATGCAGAAAGACATGACTACTGACGAGATGGTCACTCGCTCCTATCCGGTGCTCGGATCGTTCATTGAACGTATGGGATCTGCTTCGTCTGATATCAAGGAAATGCGGCAGGCCGGTTTTGGCGGCGCAGTTGCGAAGAATGACGAGGGCGAGGAGAATCAGGAGAAGGACTGGAAGGCGTTCTTTGAGATGATGGGTGTGCAGTGGCCCGAGGGTTCGACGATCATGTACATCAAGACGATCGGCAAGCTTCGTGTCAAGAACACTTATGACAACCTCGCCGAACTCGAGAAGGCACTCACTGAACTCAACGTCGACCAGAAGCTGGTCGAGATTGAGGCCCGCTTCGTCGAAGTCTGTCAGGAAGACCTCAACTCCCTCGGCTTCGAGTGGATTCTTAACAGTGATTACGCTATCGGCTCCCGCGCGCTCGCCAGCTGGGCTGGTCTGAAGGAGGGAGCATTCGCTGTTACTCAGACCCAGACCTCCACGCCCAGCTCAAGCTCCTCGATGTCTCAGGACTATATTAATGTGGGCGGCGTCTGGACCCAGAATGGCTCCCCGACATCGACTTCCGGCAAGACGATCAGCACGTCTAATTCCAGCGCTCAGTGGCGCAAACAGCCTGGCTCAGGCAAGGTCCTCGGCGTTAACGCCATGGGAGGTACTGATGCAAGCTATGGTAACGGTAATCGTTACCTGTCCAC
>CALYRV010000009.1 GCA_945483525.1 uncultured Verrucomicrobiota bacterium | reverse complement strand
CGCGTTGATCACCGGAGCATTCGGATCGGTAGGACCGACCTCACCGTATATCAACGGCAGCGCACCGGTCTCCTGCGTGTATTCCGCCGCGATCCATTCGTCACCTACCGCACCGGTCTTCACTCGCGCTTCATCGAACACCGCCGGCAGCGTACCGTGATTGACCGCGGTAGCGAGTCCGCCGATACCGAGCGGCAGCGTTCCTTGCGCCGCCTGGCCGTATGCAGTGGTCTGCGTCGCGAACTTGACTCCGTTCAGATAAAGCGAAAGCTCGGTGCCGTTATAAACCGCGGACCACTTCACCCAGGCGCCGACCGTGAAGCAGCTCAGCGTCTTGAAAAGTGACTGCTGGCTGTCGGAGGAGCCTGCGGTATACAGGGCGAGTCCGTCGGCATTGCCGCTATTCGAAGCTCCGCGGAACTGAAGACCCCACGACGGAGTCGCATCCTTCTCCTTGCGGCTGATGAGGTATCCCCAGTTAGCCGCGGCGTTCATCTTGGTCCAGGCCGATGCGGTGAAAACACCTTCGCACTCGTCGAGCTTCGTCGAGACCGGCACCGTGACGCAAGGACCGTTCTTGCCGTTAACGGTTCCCATCGTGAAGCCGCCGCCGAGGAATCCGTCATCGAAGGCCGCCTGGGTATTGAGGACGGGTACGGCGTTGCCGGTGGAGTCGCTGACTTGCGATCCGCCGGGAACGTCCTCGTTCAAGTGGAGCACGGTCGCGTATTCGCTCCACATCCCGGGGAGCGGCTCGACCGTTCCGGAGAGTCCGTAGCAGACGATGACCTTCGCGCCGTTGGTGACCACGGGGACCTGCACCCAGAGACGCGATTCGTCGTCGGGATCCCAGTTCTCGAGCTCGCACGGAATGCGGTTGCCCTTCTCGTCGAAGACCATGAGGTCATTACCCTCGTTCTGGAACTGCGAATACTCGAAGCCGGGAATCGCAGTCGAGAGCCGCACGAGCAGCGGGAAGTTCTCGAGCGGAACCGTCGTGAAGCCGTCCGGAACGGTCACGTCGATGCGGTAGTTCATGTCGACCATCGTCACCTTGCCGTACTTGACCGGATTGGAGACCTGCTTGACCGAGATCTTCGTGCCGTTGGCGGCGGACACCGACGCGGTGTAGTCCTGGAACTTGACAAGTCCGTCGTCCTCACCGCAGACCCGCGAGAACGAACCGCCGGCCTCGATCTCGCCAAGCGACAATACAATCGGCGTCTGTCCTTCGGCGTTCAGCGTCACCGTGACTTCGCCGGCATGACGAAGGACTTCGCCGCTCACCACGACGTCGCCGGACTCGTTGACGGACAGCGACACGTTCGCGAGCTTGGGCAATTCGGGATCGGGCTGCTCGACTTCGGCGTAAACGAAAGCGTCGGCATTCATCATCTGATAATAGTCCGCGGAGATCCAGGCCGCGGAGATGAGTCCGTCATAAATCCGCAATTCATCCATCTCGCCCTGAAAGCTGTCGGCGGTAGCGGTATTGGCGTACGACCCGAATGTCCAGTATGTGGCGCCGGCGTCGGTATAGGTCTTGGCATCGGTCTTGTGCAACGCCGGCACGCCGTCGCAGAAGATGTCGAGCACACCCGCGGCGGTATCGTAACTGAAGGCGGTATGCTGCCACTCGCCGGCGACGATCGCGCCCTTGCCGCTCGCGAACTGATGAGTGCCGGAAATGGCGACCGAAAGATATTCCCCCTTCTCGAACACCCCCAGGAATCCTGCGTTCGACCAGGCCGCGACGCCGCCGTAATGACACATGTTCTTCTTCTCCGTCGGCTTCGTCCAGGACATCACCGAGTACTGGCGGTTGTTCGTGAATTTGCCGGCGGCATACGGATTCTTGATGTTCACGCCGATCGCGTTCTGCGTGGCCTTGTTGATGCCTCCGCCGACCTTGGCGCCGCTCGCGGTGACGACAGTGCTCTCCGCACGCACTTCGAGTCCGCTGCCGGACGAATTGACGATTCCGCAGGCTCCGCCGTGGACCACCGCGACGAACTTCTGCCAGGTCTTCGACGCGTTGTGACTGTACTTCGGTCCGCCGTACCGACAGGTGATCGCGCTCGCGGCGGTGAACGACGGAACGCGTACCCACACGAGCGAAGTGCCGCCCGCATCCCACGTGTCGATTTCATAATCCAGAAACTTGCCGTCCTGACCGACGAAAATGAGATCGCTGTAGTCCGCCTCCTTGAAATCGCTGTACTTGAAGCCACTAATGCCGGACTCCGACAGCCGCACCAACACCGGGAAGTCCCGCTCCTCACCGGAACCAAGCGCAGTCTTCATACCGTCGTTCAGCGAAATCAAGCACGAATATTCCCAATCGTCGGGAACTGGCGGATCTCCCATATACCCCGCCAGAAAATCATTCTTCATCACCGTGTCGTACTCGGCCTTGACCCAGTCGGCGGATGACACCCCCCAGCGGAGACGCCACTCGTCAAAATAGCCCTTGTTGCGAGAATTGCCGGAATATTCGGAACCGCAGGACAACTTCTCCGTCACGTTCGCGATAGCCGTAGAGGTGCCGGAACCCAGCAGCACGCCGTTCTGATACGCCCTGGCATCGGTTCCGTTCAACGTCGCTGTGATCTGCATCCAGTTGCCGGCCGCGACCGGCATCACCGCTTCAACGATCTTGGTCGAACCGTAATACAGCTGACACTTGCCGTCTTTGGGCGTCTGATTCACGAGGTGATACACGCCCTTCACGCCCATCAGCTCGCGATTCGTGCTGTCCCCGACGTCCGTACGGTACGACCATGTCGAAATCGTCACCTGTCCGCCGTGGGCGCTCCATTTGGCATCGTTGGCGACAGTCCACCCGTGGTTGTTCGTCTGATTGTCAACCTTTCCAAGCGGAGCGCCGGCAAGGGTAGAGACAACAAGGCCACCGTTGTATGCCGCGCCAACAAGTCCACTGCCAGCCGAATCCATTCCGACCGTCGAAGCGATGACGTTATTATGATTAACGAGATGATAACCGGCGCGGCGCCAGACCGAAGACGCGGGCAGTGTCGGCGCGGAACGGTCGCCACCCATGTACATCTTAAACGCGGTGCCAGATTCGAGCTTCGGGATATTCACCCAGATCAGCGATTCGCCGGACGGATCCCACGTGTCGATCTCGTGCGCGATAAGATGTCCGTCCGCGTCCGCGAAACGGATGTCAGATCCGTCCGCCGCGCAACTGTCATACGAAAATCCGCTCAGCCGCGCCTCGGAGAGGCGGACCAGCACAGGGAACTCTTCCAACTTTTCCGATCCATCGTAGCCGGACACCATGAACGTCGCGTATGCGCCGAAGGAGCTGGCGCTCAGAGTCGGACGCACCCCGCCGAGGGAATCGTTCTCGTCGACAGTTAGATTCGACGCATTACGCATCGGCAGGAACACCTTCTCTTCGACGATATCCGCCACTCCGACATTGCCCCCCGACGTCTTGCAGGGAACATAATGGTGCAATAGCTTACCGTCAGCTATCGGCCCGTCGTAAAGCTTGAGGTAGTAGAAGTAAATCCTGCCGCCGTTATCGAAGCCGCCGATAGTCGTGCCGCTCTTCGTGTAACTCGAGAACAAGTACATCGGATGCGTCGCGGCGAAGGTGGAGGCGGATGCCGTGACCGTCTTCAACGGAGCCCTGTCGAGCGTCGTATACAGCGTAGCGGTTCCGTTCTCGATCATCAGCCGATAATTCGGATTGAGCGACTGCGACAATCCGGAATCCTGCATCGTCGCGTTGTAATCCCAGCGCGGCTTGCCGCTGACAGAAGTGAAGAACGTGAAATGCGGACCCTTGTCGGCGGACGAGGAATTACGCGAACAGAAGAGGCAGCTGTTGCCGCTCGTGTCGTGAACACGATACTTCGCGTCCACGGAAGTCGTTCCCTTCGGCATGAAGCCGACGTCAATGGCGGGTCCGGACTGTCCGCCGCCGGAAACCTTCAACCGCGTGTAGAAAGTACAACCGTCGAAATCGGCGTCAGCAAGCGCAGGCGATGATCCGCATAAGGCGAACCACACCGCGAGCATGGCAGCGGCCATGCCGAAGAGAGATTTCCCATTCATACAGCATATAATATCACAAAAACGTACGAACTGGGAAGAAAAATATTAGGAATTACTGGATGAAAACCCAGATTCCGCAACCGGTGACGCGGAGCATTCCACCGCCCTCCGAGTCGGTGAGCAACTCGCCGAACGGCTCATCGCCACTTTCGTAGGTTCCAACAGGGACCTTTGAGCCGCATACCCATGCGCGGCGCACAGTCAGTACATTCCCTTCGAGATCAAGCCGCGAACGCCTATCCATAAAATTCACCCAGGACATATCCAGATCTACATTGACCGCGCCGAAGCCGAAATTCGTCAACTCAACACCGAGCTCTTTGTAGTCACTGGCATCGTCACCGCCGCACCCGATTGAGAGCAGCTCCGTACTACTGGGATTAGTGAAGTTGCAATTACCAGAACTCATCGCGATACGAATAGTGCCGCCTTTAGCCGTATCGTTACCGGTCTTCATGAAAATCGTACCACTGGAAGACCATCTTTCCGCATTAGTGCCGTTAACCCGTCCGCTGGCGGAGATCGATCCCCTGAACGCGGAGAAATCCGCCTCTTCCCCCGTCAATTTGATCGCAATACGTCCACCAGGGCCGCTTACCTCCTGCTTTACGCCGCCTTCGGCGCGGAAACTGCCGCGGCCGGAAATCGAACTGGCAGTGATATCAATGGATCCACCAGTGCCGCCAGAACAGTTACCGCCGGCAATATAAGTCTCAAGATTTCCGCCAACATCCGCCTTGCCGTCCATCTGGAAATGTCCGCCGATGTTTAGTGTGATCACGCCGCCGCTTTCTTCAGCACCCTGTCCGTTCGGCCACGGCACCGCATTGCCCGGCAACGACGGAGAGAACACCGAATCATAAGCGGTGTACATGCGCAGAAGCGAATCCTTGGACTTATAAGCGTACACACGGCCGCCATGAGTATGCCCCTGAAGGACGCCCTTATGTCCGCTGTTCAGCGAATTGCCGTACTTCTTGAGTCCACACCTGCGCGCATTGAGCGTAGCCCCTTCATTTACGGACAGATCACCAGTAATCGTCAAACGGCACTTGCCATACAAGGGAAGCGTGTCTCCATTATCGACACGATCAGCCCGAAGAATGACGGAACCGATGTTCGCACCGTCCTTCACCGTCAGATTCCCCTTGATCACGGTCTCGTCGATTTCATTGCGCGATGTCAGCGTCCACTTTCCGCTCATCACATGATCCATCAAGGGAACCATCAGTGTTCCCTCATCAACAATAATGCCACAGTTGTAATCTACGGCGACAGATGAGACGGATGTCAGACCCCGAACGAGGTTCAGCGTCGTACCGTAAGGGATTCGCAACAGGGCGTTATCACCGAATACGATTCCGTCTAGCGTCCACGTCTGACCTTCCGGAATATCGGTTAGAGTGTTGTTCAGACTAGCAAATCGACGACTGTAATAATTGCTGTACTTGTCGGCCGCGTCAAGAAGATAAAGCAGTCCGTTGGGATTGCCAGGACTGCGCACCAGGACCGTTCCGGCTCCCGCATGGCAATCATACTGAGGATACGCAGACCGCGCATTAAATCCTGAAACCGGGAATTCCGGTTCCGATTCAGTCAGCAACACCGAGATTCTGCCTCCCGACGCCGAAAGCGCCTTGGCGTCGCTGAGCGGGCCAGCTTCGCTCAGCGCGGTAATGCGTCCGGAGCCGACAAGTTTCGGACACTTAATGTAGATAGATCCTCCGGAACCGCTGGGTCTATTGGCGTATACGTCAATACCGAGGATGCCGTTCGCGTTAATCGATCCATTGACGGAAACCGTCCCGCGCGCCTCAATCCAGATTGCACCACCGCCCCACGCTACATAAGAGTTATTGTCGAAACCGCTTGCACCCACTGCAGATGGTTCGGTCAGGCTTCCCCATGCGCGAGCGCCATTATAGCTGCCGCCGTAAACCGCACGCCCTTCCGCGCGCAAACCATACGAACCGAGCGCCCGTGCCGAAATCAACGCACCCTTACCAATCGACAGCATTCCGCCGACGTTTAGCGACAACCGGTAGAAATCTACCTTGTGCGACGAATCATGCGGCTTGTGACAGACGCGACCTCCGAGCACCAGCATGTCACCGGCGATCTCGAGCTTCTGGAAAGTGTCATCGAAGGTCGTTCCGAGCGTCACCGTGCCGGTGTAGTTCTCCTTCTGTAGCCAGCTCTTCACCACATGCGTCGCATCAATATCCCATTCGCAGTCCTTCTGGGAAACATCGCCATCGAACATGACAACGGAAAATTCATTCGGTGCGACGCCCTGCGTCCAATTGGAGCCGACGGACGCCTTGGAGGACGTCTGACCCGTCCAGATATTAGCGTCTGTCGGGATCTCGTAGTTGAGTATAATACACCGGGCGGAGAACTTCATTTCGTCAATCCGATACGCTCCGTTCGTGATCGCGAGATCCACCCAGGTATCGTAAGCGCGTTCAAGATTCATCAGCGGCGTGACCATGATGTCGACTGAATTCGTTCCGTCCGCAATGACCGCGGACAGCGGGAACTCGACATAATCCACACCCGCAGTCGCCGTCGAGGAATCAAGCACAACGAGCGCAACATCAAGGTTGTGCGAAGCGTCGGCGCGGGTGATACGCCAGGTACCGTTGGAAAGTCCTTTCTCGCTCGCATCGCAAATCTTCTCGATCTTCAGCTCGCCGTTGTAGAATCCGGACGACGTCAGAATCCGCGTAGTGCCGGCTTCGGACTTCGCGCGAATCTCCACTACCTCTGTCACATCCGGCGTCTCCGCGGTGATCGTCGTGACATAAGTCGCCGGCACCTCGACGTCAGATGTCGTCATCACACTCATCTGTCCGTTGTACCACAGCTTGACCGACCCTTCCGCCGGCATGTTCTCCGTGATCGTCTCGGACACCATGAAGGTTCCGTCGCCGACAGGTCTAAACTCTGGCTGGTTCAAGACCGGCGCATTCGGATCTGACGGCGCAACCTCACTGTAAACGAAGAACGCCTCGTCCGCCATCGTCTTGTACTCGAGCTGCGTCTCTTTAGCGGACGCCGCTCCCTTGCGGACACGGTATTCGTCCACCGCCGAATTGGCCGCTCCCATCGACAATGTCGTTCCTGACTTTTTCACCTTGTAAGTAGCGGAAATATCCGCGTTGGACTTGCCGTCAAAATAAACCTTGACGGTCGTGCCATCAGCCACTACCTGAAAGAAATGCCAATTGGCGGTAACATCGGCAAGTGCAGTGTATTTGGTTTCATTGCCTGCGCAAACCAATCCGACCGTGGTCTTGGACTGATTCATCTGCACATACCACCCCTTGTCTTCATTCCATGACAGTCCCGTCTTCTTACTAATGAAATTGGCATAGTTACCGCTACCGCCCTGATAATTCGGCAGCTTGAACCATCCGGACGCCGTAAACACCGAGACGTCACTGAGCAAATTTTCGTAATCCGGCGCCTGGACACTCGTAGTGGAGAAAATTGTATCATTTCCCCACGGACCGTCATAAGCCGAAAACACACCTGTACTGACGCCGTCAAGCCCGTGCCCAGTCGCATCCGGAACCGTCGAGTCCTTGCAGTCAGCCGCGAAATGCCAGACACCGACATAGCGCGACCAGACATCGGCCGGGGCGTTGTCGACGTTATCCATGCCGCCAACATACACGGTGAGCGCCGTCGAGGCGGACAAGGTCGGAACCTTAACCCAAAGGAACGACGTTCCGTCTTGATTCACCGTCTCCATGTCCCAGGAGAGTTCGGCTTCTGTCTCGTCACGGACCATCACTTCACTGCCGCTATTCAGCACCGCCGAGGCCTCCGCGGGAATCCGCACCAGCACTGGGAAGTTCTCGTAAGTGTCGGAGCCGAGGAACGTCTTGATCGTTTCCGAGGGCGTCACCGTGAACTTGTAGAGATAATCACCCGGCTCCGTCTTTCCGTACACAATCTCATCCGGCAGCGTCTTCTCCGCGACCTTGTCACCGTTAGCCGCCTCCACCGAAACGGTATAAGCCGCGAGCTTGAAAAGTCCGTCATCTTCGCCGACCGTCTTCTCGAATGTCCCGTCCGCAGCGATTTCGCCAAACTCGATGACAATCGGCGTACGCCCTTCCGAGTCGAGCGTCACCGTGACTTCAGCGGCATGCCGCAGCACCGTGCCAGCAATGACAATGTTTCCGTCGGCGTTAACCGTCGCGGTGAACGCGCCGATCTTCGGTAGCTCCGGGTCTGGCATGACGACAGTTCCATATGTCATCGCATTCGAGTTCTTAACTACGAGATAATCCGCCTTCACCCTGGCCGCGCTCGCGACGCCGTTGTACATCCTGACCTCATCGTACATTCCGCACCAGCCGCGCTCGCTGCCGTTGCTGTTGTTGCCGATCGCCATCGGGTCGTCTCGCTTCTTGACCGCGGCTATCGTTCCGGATTGCGTCACTTCACCGCCGTTGCCATACGAGGTCTCGGACGTGCCATTGAACACAAATGCGAGATTTAACCAGCCAGCCGTCGAATCCGGACCGTTCTTCATCGTCACCACACTTTTACCATCGGAACCTCGAGCAGATACCGAAGTGGCCGAGTCGCTATCATACTGGATCTCCCAACCAGAAGTATCATTATAACTGGTCTTCCGCGACAAGGGGCGCGGATATCCCGCCTTATCCGTTGACTTGAACCAACCCGACAAGGTAAACTTGGAATGATCGGTGATGTAATTGTTGTAACTCGGGATGCTCAGGCGGTTGGATGATCCCGTCCCCGCCCCGCTCGCCTTCTGATTGACACGCCCCTTGCCAGTTGGAGCCGTCGCCTCGCCTACCATCAACGCAGTGTTGAAGCCGGTCGGAACGCCGTCGAGTCCGTGACCGGTCGAGTCAACGGCATTGCCGCTAGCTTCGTTCATGTGCCAGACGCCGATATACGCGGACCAGGTCTTCGCGGGAGTATGCTTGTAACTGGGACCGCCGTAGCGACAGGTGATCTGCGTGTCCGCGGTCAGCGAAGGAATCTTCACCCACACGAGCGAAGTGCCACCCGCATCCCACGTGTCGACTTCGTAATCCAGGAACTTACCATCGGCATCAACGAAGACAAGATCGCTATAATCCGCCTCGCTGAAATCGCTGTACTTGAAGCCGGTGATGCCAGACTCCGACAGCCGCACCAACACCGGAAAACCATACTCCTCCGCCGACCCAATCGCCGCCTTCAAGTCGTCGCCAAGCGTGATTTCAGTTGAGAAATCGAAATCGTCGGGATCAACAGGTACCGGCATCTCGATTTCTATCAACTCTTCTGCTGTCGTCGCAACCCCGATTTCGTCGAAAAGAACCTTGCCATTCGTCTGGTAGCATCCGTCATAAACCAACGTGTTCGGGTAAACCGTATCATTGAAAAGATCCAGTTCGCCAAGAGATTGCGAGAACGCTTCACCCGCCGCATCCGGCGAATAAGTGGTGATATTCTGCGCTCCCGCGAAAATCACGTCACCGCCGGCAGCTCCCGCATTGATGTCAATCCGCGCATAAGCAATATAAGTATTGTCGTCACGCAAGCCGGTATTGGCGGCGGGGACCGCGCAGAGTTCATGCTCCACCTTGGTTCCATCCGCACCTTTTCCGCGGAAAATCACCGAGATGTTGCCTGCTTTGTTCTTACGGAAGAAAAATCCGAACGCTCCATTCGGAGTGTTCAGCATATTATAACTGGTGCCATATTGCGGAGAGAAGCCGACTCCCCAGTAATTAACCGCTACATCACTGCCTTCAATAATCGTATCCGAGGTCGTCGGCAACATTGTCGCCGCAGTCTTATCCAAATGCATCAACAGGCGAAAATAAAGCGATCCTGAGGTCTTGTTAAGCAATTTGGAAGTAAATTCCCGCGACGTGTCTCGGCCATTCATCTGCGACCCGCCGCCGTTAGGTCCGATAGACCACTCTCCTTTCGCGGTAATGCCCGCCGCCGCAAACGAAGACGGAAAGTTCAGTCCGAAACCCCATACCTTCGGCTGCGAACCATTCATCTGCCAGACCTTCTCGGAAAAGCCGATCATCGTATTGTCGTAAGCTTTCGGGTAACTGCTCAAAGTGCCAGTACCATTTTCGGCAATATTATAGGCCGAGCTCGCGAAGCCGTCATACACCAACACCTCACCGAAAGAAACAGCTGACCAGGCCGCGATAAACACCGCGGCCGTGAGGCAACGAATGATTTTTGCCACTACCATAATCTTTTCATGGTGAATTATATCAAACGCACCACTATCATTCAAGTATACACGCGCTTAAATTTACTTCACCAACAAGCCGAAAACCAACGCCGTATTGGCCATATTGTTGACCGTCGGTTCGTCCATCGCGATCGCAAAATGAAGGTCGACGAATGTATGCAACATCGCCGCGTCATTCTGATGCGCGGGATAGACGGAATCCTGATACGAATAACCATGACCGGGCGCCATCGGACCCTGCACCTGGAGTCCCGGAACCGGAATTCCCTCGGCGCGGTAACGGCTGTTATGCAACGGACACCGAACCGTGCGCGTTCCCAGACCGGTAATGAAGGAAAGTCCCATCGGATTCGCCCCGAGCGTATTATCGCAGGTCCGGATCAACCAGTCGCGATACTGCTTCTCCCCCGTATACGCGTAAAGATGCGCGCAAGTAACCGCATAATTCTCATACGCACCCGTACCCCAGTTGATTGGAGCGTAAGGATTGCGGAGGAACTTGTACGGACACTTCGAACTGCCGTTCGTATACATATTGAATTCGTATTTCGCCGCATTCAAAATCCGCTCGTAAAGCGCCGCGTCCGCCTTATCCTTGGGGACCATCAGATAGGCGAGTCCGGCGCGGGACTGATCGTACTTGCCCCACATCGACAATTCCGCGACTCCATTCGCCCAGGCGCATTTCGCCTTGAAATCATCATGGTACCTGGCCTCACCGGTCAGAATGTAGAGATGAACGTCCGCATACATCTTCGGATCGGTCACGTAAGTCTGCTTGCGACCACCATCCGTCTCCTGATGCGCCTCCGCCCAAGCATACGCCTTCTCAGCGCGCGTACGGAAATCGTCCGAAAGCTGCGTCTTACCATATTTTTTGAGTAGATACGCCGCCTGCGCAAACGCACCCGCACACCAATAGCTCGCCTTACAGTTCTTCGCGAAAGCGTAATCACCCTTGTCATCAAGCTCAACCGTCTGGAAGAAGTTCGGATCTGCATGCGACTCCGTTCCGTCACAGACACCTCCGTCTGCATCCTGAAGCCCCACCCAGAGCTTGAGCTGCCACAACGCCTCATCGAGAATGTCAGGAATGCCGTTGCCCTTTTCGGGAATGCCCAACTGACTGTCCGCGAAGTTCGCGCCCTTCAGTTCCAAGGCGTCCATCAGCGCCTGCGCGACATCGAGGTGCGAACGCGGATTGTAATCGCCAGCGTCGTGATGTCCGCCGAACACCTTCAGCACCTTGCCGGTGCAGCGGTCCTGGAACGGACCGTACTGATTGAATTCCCAGCGGTTGACGTTCGACTCCTTAATGCCGTCCTTATGGCACGCGATGCGCTTCCATCCACCCGTCAGCTTCGGATCGAGTTCGCACCCACAGCGCTGTTCGTAAATGCCCTGCATCGTCCAATGGAACGCCGCCGCATACACGTTCTTATGGATCTTGAACGGAACCGTCGCGCCGACACCCGCGATCGAGACGCGGTATTCGCCAGGAGTATTGAAGGCGGTGAAATCAAGTTCCCAGACATCGCTTGCGCTCATAGTGCCCCTGCCTTCACTATCGCCGCCCTTGTGGATAAACTTCGACTTCCCAGTGAAAACGCTCTTTCCAGTCTTCGCGTCGACGACGGCGAAATCCGGCGGATTCGCGAAATGCAATGCGTTCGCATCCGGCATCGATCCCATCCACTGTCCGAGATACGCGACCTTCGCCCCTTCCGGCAGATATCCGACCTGATTGACCTGAATGGAGCGCGTGTAGCTCTTCGCCGCATCGAAGACGAACTCGAACTCACGGTTGCCGGCGCACGCCTTCTCCTTGATCGCGACCGAAACCTTGTCGCCTTTCTTAAGTTCCACTCCGAGATCGACGTAGACATCATGCAGCATCATACCGATGAACGGCCAGCCGCCGGGAATGTAGAAGTCGAGCTTCGAACGACGTCCAATCGCGACGGGACGGACCGCCTGTCCGTTAACCTTAATGTTCCACGCCGTCATCATGTTCCCCGCCTCCGGCGAATAACCGTTACCGAATTCGCAGAGGATTTTTCCGCCGCCCGCGGAGAACACGTTGCGGAGTCCCACAATCCGCGCCGCCGCCTCATCGGCCTTGTAATCCTCGCCGACGAAGGCCCCGGTCGTCGCTCCGGTCACGCACTCAGCCGACGAGTACGCGGGGAGAAACGCGCCCATCGCGACGACACCGTATTTCTTGCCGGGCTTCATCGGACTCCCCAGCTTCAGCTCGATCACCGTCTTCTTCATCGGCGGCTGACGGCGCCACTTCTTCACCCCGACAAACCGCGCGGGATACGCGAACTCCTCGGCATCGGAAACTTCCGTCGCGGAAACTGGCTTCACAAATTTCTCGTAAGCGTAATCCGCATCATCCGTCGAAGTGATCCGCCATCCCTCCGCCATCTTGCGCGCAAGTGGGGTTGAACTCGCGCCGAGAGTAACGCGGATCGTCGTCGAATCAACGGCCTCCGCCTTGCGCACGCCATACACGCGCCCGGCGAGCGGCTTGATATCCACGATCGGCTCCATCTCCGCGGCGAATGCGGAGACGGCGGCGAACAAGACGGCAACGAACATCTTCATCGGCCCCTCCATTGAATTACTATATCGTAATTATAGCAAAATTCCCACTCCCATATGACGTGGCACGACATCTCACATTTTGACAGGGCGCGGATTCCGGCCGCACTGCAAATTCGCAATGACGTGGCGGCATTGAACTTTCCCTCGCGCTTCCAAATTGACCGCGATTTGATGCCCCCGATCATCTTTCTCATGGGGCCCACGCCCCATGTCGTCAAACATCGGCAATTCGAAACGCGAATGCCAATTCAAATTTACCTCAACGCGCGAATCCCCGCGAATCAATCAAATCCCCACCGCGCATCCTCGTCGGTTCATCAGACCAGACAACGACGCCGCCTCGGCAGCGGTAGGACGACCACCTATCACTTCGCCTTCTTCGCAGCGATCTTCTTGTGCTGACGACAGAGCTTCTCACCTGGTGCCGCGTTACGTTTACAACGGGTTCCAGATTTTGTGACGGCCTCACATTGCTGATGCGCCAGCTTCACTGCTGGCGCATTAGTCGTCGCAGTTGTCACGATACTTGAGACGTTAGTACTCGCCGGGCTGATATCAGCAGCATATACTGCACCAATGGTCAATGCCATCAGAATTATGCTCCACTTCGTCATTACCGCCTCCAATTCGCTATCGCGACTCCGAATATGATCAAGATGCCGCCTACGATACTCATTATCGTCAGCCGTTCGTCAAGAAACAATGTGGCGAAGACAACACCGACAATGGGCGTTAGATATAATCCGATGCTCGCGCGCACCACACCGATCCCCCTACAGGCATAATTCCACATCGCAAAGCAAGCGGCCGAGGCGAGAAGCCCGAGGAATCCGAAGTTCATCCAATTCTTCCACCCGGAAAAACGTTCGACATTCGCCGCCCAATCGAGCGTCACGGAAAACGAGCCGTCGAGCGCGCAATATCCAGAATCCGTCACGCCCCAGATACAGAACGGCAACATCATCAAAAGCGACCATCCGAACGCCTTGCGGATCGCAGTCCACGGCGAATATCCCTTCTCATTCACCTTGTCAATCAGTATCGAATAGCACCCCCATGACACCATCGCCCCAAGTGCCATTAAATCACCTAACGGACGCAGGTGAAGATTGACAACCCCGTTCATACTCACCAATGCGACTCCGGAGATAGCGACAAGTGAGCCTATCACAAGTGCCGCAGAAAGCGACCGATCTTTCGTAAGCGCCCTGGCGAGCGCCGCAGTCACGATCGGTCCGAACGAAACAAAGATCGCAACATTAGAAGCATTCGTATAATAAATAGCGCAGTTCTCAAGGAACTGATAGCAGAATATCCCGCAGAACCCCATCGCGGCAAATAACCACTCGTCTCGCCAACCCCGACGGTAGGGCGCGGACACCCCGCATAGCGCCTCCTTCGGAGCTCGCTTCGCTCGGGGGATACCCGGCCGCACCGCAATTCTCTCCCATCCCCACAGCGCGCCCCATGCGAGCGCGAACCTCACCACCAGAATCTCCAGCGCCGAGAAATCCGCCAGCAGCGCCCGCGTATTAACGAACGTAACACCCCAGACGAAGATCACAAACAAGGCGACAAAATACGCGCGATACTTCATTATCGGTTCCGCCTTGTGCGCGACGAATCGCGCACCACCCCAATTGGCCCCTTCATCCGCGCGTAATTCACATTCCCGCCCTCAAAACTTCATTCATACAAGTATTATACCAAATCACCGCGGCAAGATCGCGCCGCACCCACCATGCCGCTCGCGCCTTACGAGCTTCTGAATTTCACCCTGCTTGCTGCGCGTCGAACGACTGCCGAATTAGCCCAAGCGCGTAATCAATCTTTGCGTCATCGCTCAGATAAATTCGATAATCGCCGTTGCCCCAATGTCCGAGTTCAGACACGTCTTCAGCCAGTCCCTCGGGATCATTCAACTGACCCTTCTCGAGATTCAAGAAGATCTTTATCCCGTTTTTCTGAATCTCAACATCCGCAAAATTCTTCGGTGCCTTAAACGCAATGTACAGCTTCTTGGGTTCAACTGTAACGTCGCCGAACTTCACAACCGCTTCCCTAAGCTTCAAATACAGATTCTTAATATCCGTCGATCCGTGATTCAAATGTATCTCCTCGGAATACTTAGTCGAAGCTTCGACATCCGCGGCAATCTTCTCATCAAGTATCTCATGTCCTTCCGGTGTCAGCTTACGAAGACGCGAGCGAGTTCCACTCAGCTTCGCAATGGTATCGAAGATTTCGTACGCGTCTTCGGCCGTCATCGCATAAAACTCCTTCTTACGCTTCTTGCCATCGAAGGTTTCAACCGTGCGCAAAGCCGGATTGATCTTGTCGATCATATTGTGAATAGCGACATCGCTCAAACGCTCCTCTACGCCGTAAGTCGCATATACCCGAAACGCATACGGAATACATTCACTGCGATTCAAATCCTTCAGCCGTTTCGCTATATCGTCGGCATACCCGATCTTCACATACTCCGGAAACGACGGATTCGTCAAAATGTAAATCACACCCTTGATCATAACACCCCCTTTACCAAGTGACCTATGCTTCTATTTCGGCACGTAAATTATTATGCCACGAAACTGCATCTCCAGACCGATTAAAATGATCCTCAAAGATTCTACACACAGATTCGTACCCCACCCTTTTCTCCAACATGCGTCTTAACATCTTCGTATCGATTGGCATTATCTTCAAACCGTCCACATGCCTACTACAATCACTCGGATCATAATATGATTGTGATTTTTTGCCGCGAAAATCGGCAATTACATTGATGTTGAGATTTGTCGTAACAAAAGTACAATACGATTTTGTTTCTGTAGGATGCGCCAAGCGATACTCACCAAGATGACGAGATACCGGCTCCATTTCCATCCGCCGCTGTGCGTCCTTTTCCGAAAGCGTAGCTTCAATTAAAAGCGCGTGTTTGCCATAGTGCGGAGGATCTGGATTATATTGCCAAACAATATCTGCCTCCCCACCTCCAGCATGTGTCTTCGGCAGAAAATCGGAGCCAAGGGAGAGATTCATATATTCAAGAACATCTCCCTTTTCACCACTAACATAGTACCAAGCCAGCCCAACAACATATTCAAATATTGTCGGAACATCAGCATTATCCGTCACAAGTCTTTGAACTTCGACGTCATTATCTCGATCCTCAACCAACGTCAATAGATTCTTAATGGTTTCAATCGGAAACTTCTCATGAAGCATTGACGTAAACCTTGCATAGCGCTCCGACTTAAGGACGGCCCTTATCCCGCCATCTGCATTAACCGATTCCATTGTGCGCCCTGTCGCGGAAGCCACCAACTCCTCCTTATGTGGAAGTGTCGCCGTAACGATACGCTCAAGGGGCACGTCTTGCTCAAGAAGTGTGCATTTACGAAATGCTTCCACCTCCAACCAGCCGCCAATTTTCGCAACGAACTCCTTTGGCAAGAGGTCAAGCTCAACAACGTCATCATTGAACACAACAATGTCCGTTAAACCAAAATATCTGCGGTTAAGATCGGCATAGTCCTTGAATGTCGCCTTAGCCTTCAACAAGTGCATTACTTTAAAGAACTCACACCTGAACTCATCCTCAGTTTTGGCATGCAATATGGCATTATCACGACGAAAAACAGACGAAAGATCTCTGGGCAACCTCCTGCCTACACCAACATCAAAGAAGTATTTCAGCCAATTAGACTTAAGGTTGCATGAATTTAGTGCATTAACAAAGCTGCTCAATCGCGCCGCGGAAAGCCCCTTGAAAACAATTTCATGAAGAGCGCGAAATATTCCAAAATATGGCGCGTCATACCGAGCCGCACCTCTTGCACCACTTTTTCGGTTCATGCCAATCAAACAAATCAAATTCTCATCAACCTCTCTTGGCGAACGAAACGCTTCAAGTGCTTCTCTATAATTTTCCATCCGCATAAGCAATGCGATAATTGTCCCGTCAACATCAACCGGACATTTCGCGCACCTCGCCGTATTAATGCTTTCTATTATTGTCTTTGTTGTATTTGCATCTACACACATCGGCAAGAGATTAGTAAACTCTGTTGCGGTCAAATACTTGCGCTTATCGCCATCAGGAATAACCCTGTTCAAAACGTGTAGGAAAGTGACAAACGGGCGAACATACCCACCTTCAAATTGCTTAGTCGCCTTGAGAAGCTGCAGAAAATACTGATAACTATCCTTAGGAAGTTCGAGCATATTGCTTGTATCAATGCTAAAATCGCCAGCCCTTGAAATGTCAAGAACCTTACGACCTGCTCCAGTCAGTCTCCTTTCCGAATTCAATAGACCAAGTTCGACGAGACCGGATGTTTTTTCTCGTGCATCCTTCTCGGGGCGTGCTGCATCACCAACAACAAAGGCATTTGCCTTAAGCAGTTCATAATATGTCTTTTGCACAGAATCGTTTTCCGACCATGGTTGCGCGGCAAATCTCCGATCAGCCCAAAAACCGTCCAAATACCCCAGTTGAAGTTCTATCTTACGGTTCAACTGATTGGTACGAAAGCTTGTCGTCCCTAGAACCCAGCAGAAACTTTTGTACGCGATAGACATGACAGCTCCTCAGTAGTTAACGATAAGGACCTCGTGTGAAGTACCCGCATTTTTACGCTGATAATTTGAGTTTGAATAATCACGCGAAATATCTACCACACGATATCTATCACGATTCAAATCGATCCAATTTCGCAAAATCACATTTGTCTTTCCATTGCTTTCTGTAACATTAGAAAGCGCGAAATGAGATCCTTGATCATCTATACGATCCAATAGATTCAGAAGGTCTTCCTCATCGTTCTCGGTCCAACCATCGTTCTCATTGTATGTCGCCGTTGTAATCAAATACGGAGGATCAGCATAAACAAAATCATTTGGACCAAGCACGGACACGTCTAGAGTTCTAAAATCACCAGCCCGAAATTCATAATCGCCTCTGTGAATGCGATTGATGAAATCCGTTGCTTTACGAACCATCTTCGCATTCATATCCCTCTTGCCGACCGGAAGATTATACTCGCCCTTTGAATTAAACCTGATTTGGTTATTAAACCCATAAACGACAAGCACATACAGAGCCACGGACTTTTCCATGGTTTTCTCTGGCAGCTCGGAATAATGTTTGCGAAGAGCGAGATACGCCTCTTTATTATAGGAACCCAACCCCGTGGTTGATTTGCATCCATAATGTGCATAACCAAATCGATTCGAATCCGACAGCCCGAACCTTTGCACAAGTGCTTTCGCGTCTGTTATAAACTTATCCGATCCAGCTCTTTGCATCATAGAAAACATGTCTATCAATTGCGTTGATGAATCCATAAATAGGACACTTCTCGCATTTACATTGATCCCGACATTACACCCACCGCAAAACAGATCAACAAATCTGTCAATCTTCTGTGGGAAATTCGTCATCAATTGGTCGATGATTTTGAATTTGCCGCCAGTATAATTCAACGGTGAAGCCACGTAGCATTTCACTTCTTCGCACTTGCACAAGAAAATTCGCTCAACATTATTATCACGATTCGACTTTCCTGCCGAGAATGCCTTATGCTCAACATTAAAAACCATCACTTCGCCACGGGATTGCAACGACGACAAAATTGCCTCGTCACTCAATTTTGCATTTGAGCGATCGTTCCCCTGCTCTGCCATGTTATTATACGTAAGCACAATGTATCTCGCCTTAATTTGGGAAACCAAATCGGCAAAAGCGGCTTCGGCTTTTTTTGTACAATAGTCGCTCTTAACGGCACTCCGATCCATCTTCTTCGCAACACCCACAACCTTCGGCTGTTTCCACTCTGCAACATTCTCAAGAAGATGATACGCATCACCGTATTGCCGACTATTGTATGGAGGATCCATGAAAAACACATCTACAGGCGGCAACTCCCTTGCAAGCTCATTCGCGTCTTTCCGGTAACACTTATTATCTTTAACCTCACATCTTGGAGGCGTAGGCAATTTCATTACTAGTCGGCTACCAGCTTCTACGCCTTTACGGTATGCATCATAATGTCCAACCGTATTAGCAATCTTATCCATCGCATATAGCAACGATGTTATTAACAAGGCCCGTTCACGTGCATTAATTTCATTACCCAAATACAACCGGTCTATATTCTCCCTTATATAACCGATCTTTCTACAGTCCTCCGCAGAAAAATAAGTATCTGCGAATGTTTCGCTCATGTAGTTCTCTTCTGTAACTTGAATGGCATTATAACCCTTTATCAAGTTAGCGATCTTCTTTTCAGAATATTCCTCCCCAGAAAACCAAGCTATGTGGCAAATATAATTGCTATACAAGATATCATTCAAAATCAGCTTCTTGTCAGGAAACGCCGAAGCGACCGAGCCCGTCCCTGCAAATACATCAACAAACGTTCGCACATTTTCGCAGTGATCATCAACAATTTGTCGAATAGCAGAAAGTAGTTTATATTTGTTTCCGAGATAACGCCTGTTATTGATATACAGCCGCTCAACAGCAGAAGGCATGACATTCTCCATTTGAGGATCTATATCCTCCGCAGAAGCCAATAGCATATTCGCGAGCAAAGTAAAACCAATGGCACACCGAAGCATCGGCTTTCCTTTGCACGATATTTGTACACTATAATTGGCGTTCTGAACGTTCACTCTTCCACGCGCAAAATCGTCGCGGAGACCGCCTCTCGTGCATAAAAAAGAGCGCATTATCTCATTCATGCACTCGACCGTAGCCCTACCACAGGCTATCCAGAATACACGAAGAGACAATGCGCCCAGAGGGGCGCATCATCACTCACATGTCGTTCTGGATTTGAAATAGTGGTAGTATTTCGGTCGAACGACTTGTTAGCGTTGATGCTAAATCGTCATTATGCAGCCTTGGTTTGGGCGCGGCGGATTTGCCGCGGTTGGACCTTGACCTATAGCGCTCGGACGGATCAACATATCCCCTCGCCCGAACGCCACTATTATATCACAAAATCACCGTGGGGCGAGGCGCCCCACCTTCCAAAATCAGCGCATTACAAACATACAAAAAATTGGCGCGGGGTGCCAAACACCTCGCGCCAACTCTCGCAAACGATTGCGGAATACCCTTACAGCTTGTCGAAGGCGCCGCAGCCGAAACCAGAGTTCTTCTTCGCGTTCTCCTCCATCCACGCGGCGACTTCCGCAGCGGACTTCGCGGCCGCCTCGTCCTCAGGCGAACGCTTGAAGACACGGCTCATGCACTCCTTGCGGGACAGCGTGATCTTCTGCGATTCAAGATCGAGTTTGATGATCTTCACCGTGACGCCGTCACCGGCCTTGAGGACCGTGTTGAGATCCTCGACCCGCTCCCACGCGACTTCGCGCGCCGGAATAAGACCCTCGACGCCGCCGAGATCGACGAACGCACCGAACTCCATCACCTTGGTGACGGTTCCGTTCAGCGTCTCGCCCTCATGCAACTGCTCGAGCGTCGCCTCACGAAGCGCCTGCTCCTGAAGGTCGATCAGCGCGCGCCGCGAAACGATCACATTGAGTCCGCGGTCATCCTTCGAATACTCCGTCAGCAGGAAGTCGAACTTGCGGCCGATGTATTCGGACGCCTCCTTCTTGATCTTGTCGATCTGACTGAAGGGACAGAACGCGCGCTCGCCGGCGACCGTGACCTCGTAACCGCCCTTCACTTCCTTTTCGACGATGCCGCTCACGGACTCCCCCTCGGTCCATGCCTTCAGCAGAACGGCGTTATCGTCGCTCTGCGCCTCGACCGCAGGCTTCTCGGGACGCACAATGCTCTTGTCCTCGTTGAAGGCCTTGCCGAACTTGTAGCTCTTCTTCACGCCTTTGAACTGATCGTTCAGCAGCGAACCGAAATCGAAATTACCATTATTCATAAGCCAGGATATTATATCACAAAGTTCCTTACCATCTCACGGTCGTCAAAAGGATGCTTCACCCCCTTGATCTCCTGCGTCGTCTCGTGTCCCTTGCCAGCAATCACCACCACGTCGCCTTCCTTCGCGTTGCGGAGTGCGTACTCGATCGCCTTCTTCCGATCCGCCTCCACCACAACGGCAGGTTGAAGGTCAGAGGTTGAGGTCGAGAGTGGAGTTATTCCTTTTAGAATGGCGTTGATGATTGCCATCGGATCTTCCGAACGCGGATTATCCGAAGTGACGACGAGTCTGTCCGCCAGCTCCGCGCACGCCTTGCCCATCAACGGACGCTTCATCGGATCACGGTCTCCTCCCGCGCCGAAGACGACCCAGAGGTCGTGGTTAGCGGTTCGTGGTTCGTGGTTCGAGTTCATGACTTCACGGACGGCAGTAAGGACTTTTTCGAGTCCGTCGGGCGTATGCGCAAAATCGACGAACACCCTGCTCGGCACCCTGCACTTTGCACTCTGCACTTCCTCCAACCGCCCCCAGCGAGGCGTGAGTCTCGGAATCGTCGCCTGGATGATCTCCCGCGGCACTCCCGCCGCTTCCGCGAGAGCGGCCGATGTCAGCACGTTCGACTCGTTGTACGCGCCGACGAGCTTCAACTCCGACAAATCGTAACTCCGCTCTCCACCTCCAACTACCTTCTCCAACTTCGCTCTCGAAACACGAATCACGTTGACCGCGAAATTGCCGACCGCATTGAACATCCGTTCGCCGTATTCGCCGTCCATGCAGACCACATACGGGGGCAGATCCCTGCGCCCCATATCGGGACGCGTCGCGTGCTGCGAGGCGATCTTCTCCGCGAAACTCGCCTTCACGCGGAAGTACTCCTCCATCGTCTTATGATAGTCGAGATGATCTTCGCTCAGGTTCGTGAACGCACCCCCGGAGAAGACGGTATCGCCCGTACGGTTCTGATGAATCGCATGGGACGAAACCTCCATCACGCAGTCCGTGCACCCGTTCGCCTCCATCTTCGCGTAGATCTCATGCAGCGTTTTCAGCGGCGGCGTCGTATAGCCAGTGTAATAACGGTCCTTGCCGTCATAGACCTCGACCGTCGTAACATAGCCGCACTTGCGTCCCGCACACGCATTCACGAACTCCGCGAAGATCCACGTGCAGGTGGTCTTTCCGTTCGTGCCAGTGATGCCCCAGTATTTCATAGTTCAATCTTCACGGTTTGAGTTCAAGTTCCAAAACGCCGCCCGAAGCGATGTCCCTCGTCGTGATCCACGGCGTAGCGATCTTCCGTCCGTTCAGCCGTACCGCGGCAATGCGTCCGCCAGAGACCACGCCTCGCGTGCGGATCGTGAACGTGCCGCCGGGATAGAACCGCGGATCGAGCCGAATCGTCGTCTCCTCGAAAATCGGCGGTGTCAGGAACCAGCGTCCGTCTCCGGGACACATCGGGTTCAACCCCATCGCCGCGAGCACGTACCACGCACTCATCTGTCCGACGTCGTCGTTGCCGCAAAGTCCGCGGACGTCGTCGCCATACGCCTTCGCGAGAATCCGCCGCGTCCACTTCCAGGTGAGGTCCGGACGCCCCGCCGCCGCGAAGAGGAAGACGATGTGATGACTCGGCTCGTTCGGATGGTTGTAGTAGTCGCCCCAGAGGAAATCGTCCGGCGCCTTCTCGAAGAACTCCTCAAGCTTGGCGACGAACTTCTCGCGTCCGCCCATAAGCCGGATAAGTCCGTTGACATCTTGCGGCACGAACCAGCCCTGCTGGAGCGGATTCGACTCGACCGAACCCTGTCCGTGCGTCGTCTCGCCCTTCCACTCACGCCACGAACCGTCCGCGTTGCGCGTCCGCATCCAGCCGACGGACGTATCCCAGACGTTCGTGTACCACTGCGCCCGCGCGGCGAACCGCGCGGCAACATCGTCCTTGCCGAGACGCCGCGCGATCTCCGAAACGCACCAGTCGTCGAAACAGTACTCGAGCGTCTCCGAAAGCGAACCCGGCGTATAGCCGCAGTCCCGATTGCCGCGCTTCGCCGTCGTCTTCACCGCGAACTCGAGCGCCTTCTCGTAGTCGACGCCCTCGAGTCCCGCCTCCTGCGCGGTCGCGATGACGGGAATGAGGGGATTGCCGACCATACAGCCGGACTTGCAGCCGAAGAGATCCCAGACGGGCAGCGTGTCACGCCTGCCCGATTCCATCACGCCCATCATCGCGTTGATCGTATCGGTGACAACATCCGGGAAAAGCAGTGTCAACAGCGGCATCTCGCTGCGGAAGACGTCCCACCCCGAGAAGACCGTGCGGGACTGTCCAGGCAGATCAATCTTCCGCGGATCGAGACACGCGTGATAAACGGCGGTCGCGAAAATGCGCCGTTCCTTTTCCGTCCCGCCCTTTACCTTGACACGGTCGAACACGTCGAACCACTGATATCCGACGGGTGGATGCTCCCGCATGCAATCGCGCTCCCACGCATGGCACAGTTCGCGCGCCTTCTCGACCGACTCGTAGGAAATCCAGACGCGCAGGAAGACCAGCTCGCCTTCGCGCGTCGGAAACTCCAGCCGAAGCACGGTATTGCTTGGCGCCCCTGTTACGACGGCGTCCTTGAGGGAATGCCCGCAAGTCGGCATGAACTTCGCGTAGAAATAAAGCGTATAATCGACGAGTCCGGCGCCGCGTCCCCATCCGCCGTCGCGATGATCGCACTGGATTGAACCCGAAAACGTGTGATCGTCCTCGATGACAAGCGTCTGGCGCGAAAAGCGCTTGGCACGCGAAAGCTCGCCGATGCGCCGCGCGAGGTCGATCTTGAGGACGCTCTTCTCGCTCTTCGGATAAGTGAAGCGGTAGATTCCGCATTGCTTAGGATCCGCCGTAAGACTCACGTGCACTTTCGGATTATCCAGCGTGACCGCGTAATAACCCGCCTTCGCCACCTCGTTGGAATGCGAGAAACGCGCGGGACCGTCCGCGGGCATCACCTGGAAGTCCCCGAGGTCCCCGTACCAGCCGATGCCGCTCATGTGCGTCATCGAGAAGCCCTCGATCGTCTCGTGGTGATACGAGTAGCCCGACCCGTTATCGCCGCCGGTGATCGTGTCGGGCGAGAGCTGCACCATCCCGAACGGCGTCGTCGCGCCGGGGAAGGTCTTGCCGAGGCCGTGTCCGCCGTAGCCGGAGAGCGTAATCGCGCCGATCATCGGATCCACGCAATCGACGAGCGGACGCTCTGCCGCGAACCCCGTCACGCAGATCAGGCCTGCCAGATACGACAGAACAGGACTTTTCATTTTCAGAACCAGATTGAAAAGAGGTTGTCAGGATCATCGAAATCCGCGGCGCTCTGAAAGTCGCAGACGTCCGTCGTCACCTTCTCGCCGTCGCGACCCGTGAGCGTCAGCCGCCAGCGTCCCCAGGTCCCCTTCGGCTCCAGCTGCTCGAGCGTCGCACCGAAACCGCGTCCGTCGATCGTGTCGGCGGAGAGGATTCCGGCGGGATCGGTACCGGCGTTCTTCGACTTGGCGAGGATCAGCGGGCCCTTCAAGATGCGGGAGGCCGCGGTGGTTCGGAAATACGGCGCCACCTCGGGATTGTCTACGCTCCAGAACCGTTCAGCCCAGGTTCCGACGCCGGGAACGACCGGCACACCGGGGAACTGCACGATCGTCGCCGGCATCCGGTAGTCGAGTACGAGATCATGGCTGTCCGCGGCCGGGAAATCGAACCAGCCGCCATGGACCTTCGTCCAGAGCATCAGCACCTTGCCCCGGTATCCGCGCACGTCGACCCACGGACACCAGTCCGGAACGCGGACGCGGACCTTGACCGGCTTCGGCGACTGGACCAGCACCGCGACGTGCTCGCGAACCGGGTATCCGCCCACGACCCGGACCTTTACTCCATCCGGGAACGTCGCCTCGCTTTCGCCAAGCAGATTGACGCTGACCGTGCCGTCCGCAAGCCGCGTCACCGCCGTCGCGGCGAAATCGAAAAAGGTCCGCGGAATGTTCGCAACGCAACACTGCGTATTCCGCATGCCGACCTGGCGCGGCGCGGCGCGATGACGGCAGCCATGGGAACGGACCGCATGCGCGCCCCACTTGCCGTCGCGCCAGACAGCGGCCATGAATCCGTTGTAAAACGCGACTTCGATCGCATCAAGGTACTTGCCGTCGTCTGTCATCAGGAACAACTCGCGAGAAAGCCGTATCCAATGCGTGATATCGCACGGCTCGCTCAACCCGTTCGGAATCGATCGAGCGTTGTAGAAGTGATCGAAGTAGGCGACGGACCCGACGGGGTTCGCCTCGTACTTCGCCAGCTTCTCCCAGATGCGCTCGACGGCCGTCAGGATTCGCTTCTCGTCCATAACGCGCGCGTATTCTACGAGCCCCTCGAGGCAGCTCATGAGCTCGTAGGCCTTCGCCCACTCCTCCGGCACCCCGTACCAGTCCGCCAGCGGACGGTCGGAGAAGGCGTTGGCAATAAGGTTCGGTGCAGGATTGCCGGCACGCTCCCAACCGCGCACAATCTCGTCCGCGAACTCCCGGTAACGGGGAGTCGGGCGATATCGGTCGAGGAGCAGGATCGGCTTCAGGATGCTCATGGAGGCTAGGCCGACATAACACCCGGTCTCCCAGATTTCCAATCCCTGCCGATGCAGCGACTCGATCAGATGGTCCGCCAGTTTCGCCGCGGCATCGAGGATGTCCTTCTCGCACGTCGCCTCGTAGACTTCGATTAGGGCCCAGAGCGTGTACTTGCGTCCCCAGATATTCCAGTTCCACCGCTGCGGATAGGTGAGCACCGTCTCGTCACGGTATGTGCAGAGGTAGCCGTCCTCACGCTGATGCTTACGGATGAGCTCGCGCGCACGCTCCAGACACCACCGTTTCAGGTCTTCGTCATGTCCGTAACGGGCACCCTCGACGAGTCCTAGCATGAGTTTGCCCCAGTACTCGCCTTGCCAGTAGCCCTCGTCCGGATGACCGGGGTCGTCGTCGAAACAGGTGTCAAACGCCCGCTCGGCCTCGGCGAACATCACCGTCCGCGCGTAATCCGAGAAGACGCGCTCCTGCAGAAACCGGTCCGCCTTCGCGCCGATCGCGCCGCCGAGCCGCACCTCCCCCGCCCCGAGCGTCACAAACGGGAGAAACGCGAATATCGCAAAAGCCCTATAGAGTAAAGACCCACGCCTCGGCTTCTCTGATGCGACTTCCCCCTCATCAAACCGAGCGTGCGGATTTCCCGCATCCGGCTTTCCCCGAAGAATTGCGTTTGTCATTGCGTGGCGTTCCTTTCATTATCCCTACTTCCTCATTCTCCCCGTTCTCCCCTAACGCCTTTCCAGTTAACAAACCGAGTGTCAGCAAGTTGTTTATAAGTCTTACCGCGTCCGCCATTGACGAAGGGATCAATGGAAATGCCGCCGCGCGGCGCAAATTTGCCAAAAACTTCAAGATATTTGGGTGTTAACAACTTGTCGATATCATTGTAAATGATGTTGATTACATCTTCATGGAAATCGCCATGATTGCGAAAGCCGAAGAGATATAACTTAAGAGATTTTGATTCCACCAACTTCTTTCCCGGAATATAACGAATCGTAATCGTCGCAAAGTCTGGTTGACCCGTCTTCGGACACAGCGTCGTGAACTCTGGAGCCGTAAACGTCACCCAGTAATCCCGCTCGGGATGCTTATTGTCGAATGCATCCAGCACTCCAGGATTATATTCCATCGGAACCTTGACCTGTTTACCGAGAACTTTGAGCTCTTTATTCATTGATTTATTCCTTAAGTTTTTAGTGGTAGTGGAAAGTGGTAGTGGTACAATGGAAGATAAAGATCATAACATCCTCTGTACCACTACAACTATGAACTACAACTTAACCTTCTCCAAATGCAGATACGCGTCTTGCCGTAAGTTCGGTCGCGGAGAAGATCCCATCCCGGCGTCTCCTCCGCCTTCTGAACCGCGGTCATCTCCGCGATGAACATTCCGCCCGCCTTCACGACGTTCCGCTCCGCCAGCGTCTTCAGCACGCTCGCATAGCCCTTCTCCTCGCCAAGCGCATAAGGCGGATCGGCGAAGGCGATGTCGAAGCCGGGACCAGTGTAGGAGGAAATCCACTTATAGACGTCAGACGCAATTATAGTGGTAGTGGGAAGTGGTAGTGGTACAATGGAAAGATTTTCCTTAAGCGTCGCAAGGTGCTTACGGTTCATCTCAACGAAGGTCGCGGCTGAAGCGCCGCGGCTTAGGGCTTCGAGTCCAACCGCGCCCGATCCCGAGAAGAGATCAAGGAAACACTTGCCGCCGATCTCGCACTGGATGATGTTGAAGACACTCTCGCGCACGCGGTCCTGTGTGGGACGGATCGCCTCCGACTTCGGCACCTTCAGAATCCTTCCGCAAAACTGTCCGCCGGTAATTCTCATAAACTGAAACCATCCATTGTACCACTACCACTTTCTCTAATTTCTCAATAATACCAGTTCCTCATCCGTGAGATCACGCCATTCTCCGGGACGGAGCATCGGGTCAAGACGGAGCGAACCGACCGCGACACGCTTAAGGGAGAGGACGACGAGATGCGCGGCCGAACACATGTAACGGATCTGACGCTTGCGTCCTTCGCGAAGACGGAACTCCAGCATCGTCACGTTCGGCTCCCAGTTCTCGTCTTCGAGCACGCGCACGGGACACGGACGAATCTCATACCCATCCGGCATCTTGATCCTCCCGCGCAGCGTCCTAAGCTTCTCATCGCTCCACTTCCCTGCCGCCCGCACAATATACGTCTTCTCGTGCTCATAACGCGGATGCGTGAGCTTCAACGTCAAATCGCCGTCATTCGACATCAAGAGCATGCCTTCACTGTCCTTGTCGAGACGCCCCACCGGCACCAGCCGCTCGCCGCAATCGACGATGTCCGCGACGGTCTTGCCTCCGAACGGATCACTCATCGAGCTGAGAACCCCTATCGGCTTGTAGAGCATAATCGTGCGCTTCTTCTCCGCGGCAGAAATGCCGCGTCCGTCCACCGCTATCTTCACCGCCGACGGATCGAACCGCGCGCCCGGCTCCCTGACGATGATGCCGTCCACCGTGACATGCCCCGCCTCAATCAGCTCCGCCGCGTGACGTCTAGACGCCACGCCAGCATGAGATAGAATGTTCTGTAGTCTCTCCATCGCAGATATTATACTACATTCCTCTATACCACTACCACTTTCCACTACCACTCGACCTTTACGGGACCTTCACGAAGCACCGAGATTCTTCCGCTCTCGAGCTTCACCACGGTTGACGCAGTACCGCCGGGAGAGACGCCGTCATCGACCACGAGATCCGCGGAGAGTCCGATGTCGGCGAGCGACGCTTCGGCATCCGTCGCGGGACACTGTCCCGACATGTTCGCGCTCGTCACGCGCAATACTCCTCCGCAGCGGCGCAACAGCTCACGGGTCCATTCGTGGTCGGGGATGCGGAGTCCTTCGCCCTGCGAGACGATCGTGAGCGCACCGGGCCAGTATCTGGCGCCGAGTTTCGATGCATCTTCACCGATGAACTTCGCCGCGGCATCAGCATCGGATGCGAGCAGCGCGATTGGCTTCTTCGCGTCGCGAGCCTTGATCGTGTAGAGCCGCTCGACCGCAGCGGGAAAATCAGGATGCGCGGCGAGTCCGTACACCGTATCGGTCGGAATCACCGCGACCCCTCCGGAGCACAGCGTCTTCACCGCCAGTTCCATTCCTTCGACATCCGCCTTGACGATCTTCATATCAGATTCCCAATTCGCCGATGAACGGCAGCAGCACGTTCTTCACCGCGTCGTCGTTGAGGCGGTGTCCGCCTTCGAAGGTGCGGGACTGTCCGGGATAGTGCTGTTCGAAAACCGGCTGATTGCCGGGAGCAAGTTCGTCCTTGTCGGCGAAGAGTCCGAAACAGAGCTGCCGGTCATCAGCGGTGATGCCGTCGAACTGATGCGCCTCCATTTCGGCGAAGTGCTCTATCGTCTCCTTGTAGACATGGAACTCGAGCGCGCCGTCCTTCCGCTTCGAGAGCCATTTGTACTTGCCGACGTGAAGCCACGAATAGAGCTTGGACATCGAGAAGGAAGGATTGATGCAGATGCGGGTGCGTCCGCGTAGCTGCTGCGCGTAGGTGCCGCCCATGGAGGTACCGATGATGAGGATCGGATCCTCCTTCTCGACAAGCTTCCGGATGAACGGGAGCGCTTCGACTGGATCGACCGGAATGTCCGGGGCGATAATCTGCAGACGATCGGATTCCGACCGATTGGTCCAGAATTCACGCCGCAGCAGATCGACGGTGCCGCTCGCTCCGCTGGAGGCGAAGCCGTGAAGATAAAGGATCTTCGGGACGTCCATCACGTCCCTCCCCTCAGATCACACGCAGTTTGATCGGGTCTTCGCCGATTACACCGGACGCCTTGATCTCCGCAAGCGCGGCATCAACGTCCGCTGCCTTCGCCTTGTGTGTGAGCGCGACGACGGGTACGGGGAGGTTTCCTTCGACGGCTCCCTTCTGAGAGACGGTCATCAGCGAAACGCCGTGCTTGCCGAGCGCGGTTGCGACGACGCCCATAGCGCCAGGCTTATCCGCAAGCATGAAGCGGAGATAGAACTTCGACGCGATCTCGCCGGCCGCGCGGAGCTTGACCTTGCCTTCCGCGTAGTCTGGCACTCCGCGCACATAGCGCGTCTCGCCGTGAGCGAGATTGCGCGCGATGTCGCCGATGTCACCGACCACCGTCGAAGCAGTAGGGAGACGCCCAGCGCCACGTCCATAATACATCGTGTAGTCGCTCATGTCGCCCTTCACCCACGCTGCGTTGAAGGCGTCGTTGACCGAGGCGAGCATATGCGTGAAAGGAATGAGCGTCGGATGCACGCCGACCTCGACCTCGTCTCCCTGACGGGCGACGACGGCAAGGAGCTTGATACGATAGCCGAATTCGGCGGCGTACTTGACGTCGATTCCCGAAAGCGTGCGGATACCTTCGACCTGTACCTGATCGAGCGTAGGCTGGAAGCCGTACGCGAGCGCGGCGAGGATGCATGCCTTGTGGGCGGTGTCGAAACCGTCGATGTCGAGCGATGGATTCGCTTCGGCATAGCCGAGCTTCTGCGCATCCTTGAGAACAACATCAAACGGCAGCCCTTCGTTCTCCATCCGCGTGAGAATGTAGTTGCAGGTGCCGTTGAGGATGCCGTGGATCTGGAGGATCTCGTTGCCGG
>CALYRV010000008.1 GCA_945483525.1 uncultured Verrucomicrobiota bacterium | reverse complement strand
ATCGCCCCCGGCTCGAAAGCTTTGCGTGCATCAATTCAAAAAAGTGGGATAAGAGCCGCGGCTAAACTGCCGCGGTTTTTTTGTTATAATAAGGGGTATGAATAAGATTATTGCCGTCGGCACGTTGTCGCTTCTGTCCGTAACCTTGCTCGCCGAAACCGAGCGGATTTTTCGTCCCGCTCGTACGACTCGCGGGAACACGAACATCATGAAGGTCCAGCCGATTGATTCGGCGAAATGGATTTGGCATAATGATGATCTCGCGATGTCCGTCGGCGCCGGGGAGATCACGCATAATGCGCAGAAGGACGCCACGGTGTGTCCGGTGATGATTTTCGAAAAGGATTTCGAGGTGAAGGAGGGCGAGAAGCCGTTCGAGATCGATGTCTCGGCCGATGAGCGTTTCTATCTGACGCTGGACGGAGAGTTCGTCGCCCGCGGACCCAACCGTGCCGATGTTTCCAACTGGCAGTACAACACTTACCGCGTTTCGCTCAAGCCCGGTAAGCATGTCTTCCGTGCGGTCGTGACTCGCGTCGGCAATCATGCCCCGCTCGCGCAGCTTTCCTATCGCGGCGGCTTCGTCTTCAAGGCGTCCGGCGAATATGACGAGCGCCTTACCACCGGCAAGGCGAAGTGGAAGGTCGCCTGGTGGAAGGGGATGAAACCCGCCGGCGCGGACAATGGCGTCTGGGGCACGGGTTCGCAGTTCGAGATCAGCGGAACCTATCCGACCTTCGGCGCCGCGGCGCTTGATTGGCAGGATCCGGTTGTGGTCCGTTCTGATGCTGGACGCGACGCCTATCCGATCTGGGGCGGACGCACACCCGGTTGGATGCTTTTCCCGTCGCAGCTTCCGGACCAGATGGAGAAGACGGTGAAGCCGGGCGAATTCCGTGCCGCTTCGCGCGCCGCCGAATGGCGCAAGGACCACGTCTATACCGAGTCCGAAACGAAGGACTTGCTGGTTGGCGAGTTCAACCGGCTGCTCCGCGGCGAAACCGCCGCGGTGACGATTCCTGCGAATACGAAGGTCCAGCTGGCGTGGCATCTCGGACGCTACATCTGCGCCTACCCGGTGGTGAAGACCGCGAAAGGCAAGAACGCGAAGCTTTCGCTTTCCTTCACCGAGTCGTCCCGTGACGGCGTATCCAAGCTGAAGGGCAACCGCGGCGAGATCGTCGGCAAGTTCCTGCAGGGATACGGCGACACCTATCGTTGCGACGGGACCGAGTGCGCTTTCTCCACGCCGTGGTTCCGGTGCGGACTCTGGGCGCGCCTTGATGTCGAAACGAAGGACGAGCCGCTCGAGATCCGCGAGCTCGCGCTGATTGAGAACCGGTATCCGGTCGAGATGGAGAGCGAATTCTCCTCGCCGGACGATCCGTCGCTCGCGGATATCCGCCGCATCTGCGCGAGGGCGATGCAGATGTGCTGTCATGAGATGCTGTTCGACTGTCCGTATTACGAACAGCAGATGTACCCCGGCGACACCCGCGTGCAGCTCCTGGTCCTCGGTTCGCTTTCGCGCGACGACCGGATCATCAAGCGCGCGATCGAGATCTACGACCTCGCGACGCGCGACGACGGACAGTGTCCCTTCAATTATCCGACTCGCGGCACGCAGGAGGGCTTTACTTATACGCAGTGTTATCTGCTGATGTTCGGCGATTACGTAATGAACCACGGAGACAAGGAGTGGCTCCGCGCGCGGCTTCCCGGAATGCGCAAGTCGATGGCGGGTTGCGAACTTTACGAGAACGCCGATGGCCTCATCGAGAACACGCCCGGTTGGAACTTCATGGACTGGGTAGAGGGCTGGCCCAGCGACGGCACGATGATCAACACCGAATACGGCTGCAAGCTCAATTCGTTCGTCAACCTGATGTGGCTCCTCGATATGCAGTCCGCCGCGAAGGTTGAACGCGCCTTCGGCAACGATCATCTCGCGGCTTATTGGGAAGGCAAGGCGGCGAAGCTCATGGACGCGATTATCGCGAAGTTCTGGGACGAGAAGCGTTCGCTGATCGCCGACACCGTCGAGAAGAAGTCGTTCTGCGAGCACTGCCAGGCGATGGCGATCATCGCCGGACTCCTTCCAGCAGACAAGGAGGCGGAGATGTTCCGTCATCTCGTCGAGGACAAGGATCTCTGCCGCACTACGGTCTACTTCAACTACTATCTCTTCGAGGCGTACTTCAAGATGGGACGCTCCGATCTCTTCCAGAAGCGGCTCGACCTTTGGCGCGATTACGTCGCCCGCGGACTCACCACGCTGTCCGAAGCTCCCGATTCCGGCAAGAACGGACAGCCCGAGTCGCGCAGCGACTGCCACGCCTGGGGATCGCATCCGATCTGGTTCATGCAGTCCGGCATCGCCGGCATCCGTTCCAACGCGCCGTGGTTCGAGAAGGTCTTGATCGAGCCGCAGCCCGGCGCGCTCAAGTCGCTCAAGGCGAAGCACCCGCATCCCAAAGGCTGGATCGAGGTCGATCTCAGGTTCGACGGCGAAACGGCTAAGGGCACGGTTAATACGCCAGTTCCCGGCAAGTTCGCCTACGGCAAGACCGTCCAGGACCTTGTCCCCGGCATCAACGAAATCCGTTGATGCATCGGGATGACAGGCTTGCATTAGTGAGGATTGCCGCGGGGGACTACCCGGCGGGGTATGACTGCCGTGGGGCGAATATGATATAATATGGAAAATTTACGAATAACTACACCTACACCTTAAAACTACACCTGACTTATGGACAAATGGCAGTATCTGGATGACGCGATGGTCGCGTCCAACAAGAAGACGATCAAGGAGCTTTTCGCGGAGAATCCCGACCGGGCGAAGAAGTTCTCGCTCGAGGCGGCGGGCTGGTTCCTCGACTACTCGAAGAACCGCGTCGACGAAAAGGCGATGAAGGCGCTGATCAAGCTCGCCGAGGAATCGAACCTCAAGGCCGAGATCGAGAAGATGTTCACCGGCGAGAAGATCAACGTCACCGAGAACCGTGCCGTGCTGCACACCGCGCTGCGCAACTGCGACGCGCAGGCGAAGGTCTTCGTGGACGGCAAGGACGTGATGCCGGAGGTCCGCAAGGTCCTTGACCAGATGGGCGACTTCAGCGATCTCGTCCGTAACGGCAAGTGGCTCGGCTGTACCGGCAAGCGCATCAAATACGTCGTCAACATCGGCATCGGCGGCTCCGACCTCGGTCCCGTGATGGCGAATATCGCGCTCACTCCCTATTCGAAGCGCTCGCTCAAGTTCTTCTTCGTGTCCAACGTCGACTCGACGCACCTCGCCGAGACGCTCAAGGCGGTGAAGGCCGAGCAGACGCTCTTCATCATCGCCTCGAAGACGTTCACCACGCAGGAGACGATGTCCAACGCCAACGCCGCAAAGGCGTGGTTCAAGAAGGCGCTCGGCGAGAAGGCCGACGTCGCCAAGCACTTCGTCGCGCTCTCGACCGCCGCCAAGGAGGTCACCGAGTTCGGTATCTCGCCCGCGAACATGTTCCCGTTCTGGGACTGGGTCGGCGGACGTTATTCGCTCCCGAGCGCAATAGGTCTTTCGCTGATGCTCTCCATCGGACGCAGGAACTATGCGAAGCTCCTCAAGGGCTACTGGAAGATGGACAAGCACTTCCGTACCGCGAAGCTCGAGAAGAATATGCCCGTCATCCTCGCGATGCTCGGCATCCTCTACTCGAACGGCTACGGCGCCGAGAGCTACTGCGTCCTTCCTTATGACCAGTACCTGTCCCGCTTCCCGGCGTACCTCCAGCAGATGGACATGGAGTCCAACGGCAAGTGCGTCGACAAGGACGGCAATCCGGTCGAACACGTGACTGGTCCGATCGAGTGGGGCGAGCCTGGCACCAACGGACAGCACTCCTTCTATCAGCTGATCCACCAGGGCACGCACCTCATCCCCTGCGATTTCATCGGCTGCTGCAAGACGCACAATCCTATCGACGACCTCCACGACAAGCTGATGGCGAACCTCTTCGCCCAGACCGAGGCGCTCGCGTTCGGCAAGACCGCAGACGAGTGCCGCAAGGAAGGTGTTCCGGAGAACCTTGTTCCCTTCAAGACCTTCGAGGGCAACAAGCCCACGAATACGCTCCTCTGTGACCAGCTCACGCCCGAGACGCTCGGCGCGCTCGTCGCGCTTTACGAGCACAAGGTGTTCGTCCAGGGCGTGGTCTTCAACGTCTACAGCTACGATCAGTGGGGCGTGCAGCTCGGCAAGGTGCTCGCGAAGGGCGTCCTTTCCGACCTCACGGCGAAGGAGGCGTCCGGCAAGCACGACGCCTCCACGAACCAGCTCATCGCCCGTTATCGTAAGGCGGTCGGACGCTAAGCGATGTCGCATTTGGTCATCCAGGGACGCCGCACGGTTTCGGGGACGCATCGCGTCTCCGGCAACAAGAACGCGGCGCTCCCGATGATCGCGGCCTCGCTCTTAACCGCGGAGCCGGTTACGCTCACGAACGTCCCGGACATCTCCGATGTGCGGGTGATGCTTGAGGCGTTGCGCGCTTTCGGCTCCAGTGTGGACGCGGCGTCTCTGCCGCGTGACGGCATCGTAAAGATCCACACCCCGAAGCTCAAATCCGCCAAGATCGCCGCGGAGCTCGCCGCGAAGCTGCGGACCTCGTTCCTTTTCGCCGGACCTCTCCTCGCGCGGGCGGGACGCGCTTCGCTGCCGCCGCCGGGCGGGGATCAGATCGGACACCGTCGTCTCGACACTCACTTCGCCGGCTTCAAGGCGCTCGGCGCAAAGGCGCAGGTGGGCAAGAAGTCGCTTTTCTTCAAGGGCGAGCTCAAGGGCGCGAAGATCCTGCTTGACGAGGCGTCCGTCACCGCGACCGAGAACATCCTGATGGCATGTGTGCTTGCGAAGGGACAGACCGAGATCTATAACGCCGCGTGTGAGCCGCACATCGTCGATCTCGCGAGCATGCTAAACGCGATGGGCGCGAAGATCGCGGGCGCCGGGACCAATCGGATCGTCGTCGAAGGCGTGGAGTCGCTGCATGGATGCGAGGCGCGCATCGGCTGCGATTACATCGAGGCCGGAAGCTACATTGTGGCCGCGGCGGTGACCGGCGGAGAACTGACGCTTGAGAACATTGACGCGGAACCCTTTGATGTTTTGGAAGGAGCGTTCGCCCGTTTCGGCGTCACCTGGACGATCGACGCGAAGGCGGCGACGCTTCGGTATGTTCCGAAGAAGCGCCTGCGCATGAAGTACGATCTCGGCGACGCGATTCCGTCCGTCGCGGACGGCACCTGGCCGGCGTTTCCTTCGGATCTTCTCAGCGTGCTGATCGTCCTTGCGACGCAGACCCGCGGCACTTGCCTCTTCTTCGAGAAGATGTTCGAGAGTCGGCTGTACTTCGTTGACCAGCTGCGGCAGATGGGCGCGAAGATCGTGCAGTGCGATCCGCACCGCGTCGTCGTGACCGGTCCGTCTTCGCTTTACGGCGCAAAGCTCGTGTCTCCTGATATCCGCGCCGGCATTTCGCTCGTCATCGCCGCCTTGTGCGCGAAGGGCGCGTCGGTGATTCATTCCGCGGAGATCATCGATCGCGGGTACGTCTCTGTCGAGAAGTCGCTTTCCGTGCTTGGTGCTTCCGTGGTCCGTGAGACCTGATTCTCTTCTCTCCAACTCCAACTTCTTTCTTCAACTTCAGCATGAGCGAGATCCTCGTTGTCGATGACAAGCCGGAAGTCAGGAAGAACTTCACGCGGCTACTGGAGGCGGAAGGTTATTCGGTCCGTTGCGCGGTTAACGGTGACAAGGCACTAGAGGCGATCTTCGTTCGCAAACCCGATCTTGTGCTTCTAGACATTGATATGCCACGGAAGAATGGCTTTGCCACATGTGAGGAGATCCGCAGGTTCGACCAACTGCTGCCAGTGATCTTCCTGACCAGCTTTGATTCTGAGGTGAACGAACTTCGTGCGCGCGGGCTCGGTGCGGATGATTTCTTCTCCAAGGCCGCGGACGTCACGATCATCCTCGCGACCATCCGCCGGACGCTTACGCGTTCGCAGGCGTTCGTCGCACGGACCAAGGAGTCGCGCAGGTTCCGTTTCGGAAACGTCGAGATCGATTTTGACGCGTTGACCGCGAAAGGTGACGGTGTCGACGAGCGGCTCACGAAGACCGAGGCCGATTTCCTCTGGCTGCTCAATTCCGAGCGCGGCAAGGTGTTCTCATATGATGAGATCCTGGAAGTCCTGCGCGGCAGCGGTTTTTCCGGAGGCGACAGCATTCTTTATTCGCACATGAACCGGCTCAAGAAGAAGCTCGGTGCCGTCAGTTCGTTGATCTGCAATGAACGCGGAGTCGGCTATTATTTGAAATAGTCCGAATCCGTATTTTTTGATTCTAACGAAATCGTTAGAATCGCGTTAGTTTCGCGTTAAGATTCTTTTCATAATTTCGGTCATACTATTCACGTAACCAAGAAAGGTGCGCGAAGGTATGGAAATCAAGATACATGGATCCGACAATGGGATTGTCGTCTACACGTCGGATAGTGATCTTCGGCTGAAGGTCATAACAGATGGTGAGACGGTGTGGTTGACAATAGAGCAGATGGCGATATTGTTCGGGCGTGATAAATCGGTAATTGGAAAACACGTCAGAAATGTGTTTTCAGAGGGAGAGCTGCCTGTCAGGGGTTTTAGGCAAATTTTGCCTAAAACTTCCGAATCTGGAGGGCGGCCGGTTGCGATCTACAATCTTGACGTGTTGATTTCTGTAGGATATCGGGTGAAGTCTCAGGAGGGTGTTCGTTTTCGGCGGTGGGCTACTCGGGTGTTACGTGAGATGTTGCTGAATCGACTTGACGAACTGAAACGAATCGGACAGCTTGAAAATCGCATGACGATGATGGAGAGTGATGTGGAGCAGATACGTGAGGGTGTGGATTATCTTGCCGAACAGTTGCAGGCAGATACGACGGTGCCGCGTCGACGTATTGGTTTCGGCGCTGATGATAACGTAGATAAGCCGTATGGGATGGATGATAGAAAGGGGGTGTGCTGATGCTCGCGAAATGTTTTTCCGGGGCGATCTCGGGCGTGGATGCGCAGACCGTTGAGATCGAGGTCTTCTCCTCGATAGCGACGAGTTCGTTCACAATCGTCGGGCTTCCTGATGCTGCGGTGAAGGAGGCAAGGGATCGCGTCGCCACAGCGATTAAGAGCTCGAACTTCACTATTAAAAAACGCGAGTTCGCGATTACGGTCAATCTTGCACCTGCGGACGTCCGTAAAGAGGGCTCGCTGTATGACTTGCCGATCGCGATCTGCGTGCTGAAGGCGATGGGCGTGTTGCGCACTCAGCACCTCGACCAGTACGGTCTTGCCGGCGAGCTTGCGCTTTCGGGAGAAGTGCGTCGTGTCCGCGGCATTCTGCCGATTGTGATGGAGATGAAGCGGATCGGGAGGCGTGCGGTGCTGGTGCCGTATGAGAACGTCGAGGAGGCGAGCGTCGTTACCGGTATCGACGTCATACCGGTCCGTACGCTTCGCGAAGCGGCGATGTTCCTTAACGGTGAAGTCGAGATTGAGCCGGCGGTCACCGATCTTGCGGCGCTGGTAGAACATGATAATGCGCATGGCGATGATTTCGCCGATGTGAAGGGTCAGTCGTTTGCTATTCGGGCGGTGCAGGTTGCGGTTGCAGGTGGGCATAACGTGCTGATGATCGGCTCTCCGGGTTCTGGTAAAACCATGATCGCGCGCCGCGTGCCCTCAATTCTTCCGCCGCTCACGGTGGAGGAGGCATTGGAGGTCTCGCGCATACATTCGGTCGCAGGTTTAGCCAAAGGTGCGGAAAATTTCGTCACGAAGCGTCCGTTCCGTTCGCCGCATCACACGGTATCGTCGATCGGGCTTCTGGGAGGAGGCGCGCACCCGATGCCGGGTGAGGTTTCGCTTGCGCATCGGGGTGTACTGTTTCTTGATGAGTTCGCGGAGTTCCCGCGGCAGACACTTGAGGTGTTGCGCCAACCGCTTGAGGACGGGCATGTCGGAGTTTCGCGTGCTGCTGCCGCCCACGATTATCCGTCCCGCTTCATTTTGGTTGCCGCGATGAATCCCTGTCCTTGCGGATATTGTGGAGATCCGACTCATGAGTGCCGTTGCACCCAGGCGCAGATCCAGAAATACCAGTCGCGGGTTTCCGGTCCGTTACTGGATCGTATCGATATTCACGTCGGCGTGTCGGCAGTTCCGATGAACGATCTGCTGCAATATCCGAAAGGTGTTTCGAGTGAAGAGTTGCGGCGTGGTGTCATGATGGCCAGGAATATTCAGAAGGAGCGCTATCGGGACATGCCTGGCGTGCATACGAATGCCGAGGCGAAAAGCCGGGATCTTGCTGATATCTGTAAGTTCGACACTAAGACGCAGGATTATATCCGCAGGATGATAGAGCAGTTGCAGCTCTCTGCCCGTGCTTACGATCGTGTGCTTCGGGTGTCGCGTACGATCGCCGATCTTGAAGGTGCGGACACCGTTACTTTCAAGCATGTCAGTGAGGCGATGGGATATCGCCAGCTTGATGACGACGGGCAAAGATTTTGGATATGACCCGCGTGGGTCGTTCCGGTTGAAGCAAAACAAACAAGGAGCAGACAATGAATGAAAACACTAAGGCTACTCAGAACAATGTGAAGACACCGCCGACCGGCGGATATCGTCCGAAGTTCACGTTATACAAGGCGAACAGTAAAGGCAACGGAAGTGCCGTGCAATTCGAATTGCATCCGGCGCACGACGATGTCGACGGCAGTATTTTCATGACTCTTGCGTGTCAGAAGACGGTTGGAAATTCATGTGGGCTTAACCCGACGTATTCTACTTTCTCGTGGGATGCTTCAATGACGGTTAAGTTGGATTTCACGGATCTCACGCAGATCTTGCAGGTCTTCCGCGGCGAAACCGAGTCTGTTAACGGCGAACGTGGGCTTTATCATCAGACGCACGGAGTCGCCACTACCATCAAGTTCCGTCATGTTATTGAAGGCAATGGTGGGTATGCGTTGGAACTTTACCGCAATACTCATGGTCGTCCGAATGACGACCGCTGCGGATTTTTCTTTTTCTCATCAGCTGAAGCGCTTGGGCTTTCCGCCGCGATAGAGAACTCTCTCGGTATCATCTGTTTCGGGATTCCTAAGGTGGTCCCCCATGATGTTACCGAATACCGTCGAGGTGTCAGGGAGCTGCACAATGCCACTGCTGCGTGACAATGGAAATCTGAGCGTCGGTCACGGTTTGTGGGGCGAGCGGATTGCGTGCGAATTCCTTCGTGCCAAGGGGTACGAGATCTTCGAGCGCAATGTTACGCCCTACGAGAGGGACCGACGCCTCGAAATCGACATCGTCGCCTATGAAAGGTCTAGCGATACGCTTGTGTTCGTAGAAGTCAAGCAGCATAAGGATTTCTCGCCTTTCGGCACTAGGCTTCGCAGCGTTAACAAAAGAAAGCTCCGTAATCTCATGGTCGCCTGCAATCACTGGCGCCGTACCAATCACTGGAATGAGGGTTACCGTTTTGATGTGATCGAGATTTACGGAACACCTGAGGAAGGCGCTCGGTTTATCGATCATATCGACGGCGTTAGGCTGTTCAACAACCACGGCAACTACATCAACTGGAGATAAATCATGATAAGTGGAATCGAAGAAGTAATGAAGAACATCCGCAAACAGTTCGGAGAGATGGCGATTCTGCGTCTCGGAGAAGAGGCGAAAAAGGACGTGCCGGTGATTTCTACCGGAGCCCTTTCGCTTGATCTTGCGCTTGGAGTCGGAGGGCTTCCCAAGGGGCGCATCATCGAGCTTTACGGACACGAATCCTCGGGTAAGACAACACTTGCGCTGCACGTCGTCGCTAATGCTCAGAAGCACGGGGGTGCTGCAGCGTTCATAGACGCGGAGCATGCGCTTGACCCCGGGTACGCGAAGAAGATTGGAGTGGAGCTGGAGAATCTCGTGGTTTCACAGCCGAACAGTGGCGAGGAGGCGCTTACTATCTGCGAGCAGTTGATCCGGTCTGGCGCCTTTGAGGTGATCGTAGTGGATTCGGTGGCTGCGTTGACGCCGCAGGCTGAGATTGACGGTCAGATGGGAGACAGTCATGTCGGGCTCCAGGCGCGACTAATGTCCCAGGCCATGCGTAAGCTTACTGCCGCGATCAATCAGACGCAGACGCTGTGCATCTTCACGAATCAGGTGCGCGAAAAGATTGGCGTCATGTTCGGTAATCCGGAGACCACGCCAGGCGGCAAGGCGCTTAAGTTCTACGCCTCCTGTCGTCTGCAGGTCCAGCGTATCGGCGCGATCAAGGGCGCATCGGGAGAGATCGTAGGCAACCGTACTCGCGTCAAGGTGGTGAAGAATAAGGTGGCCGCGCCGTTTACGGAAGCGGAATTCGACATCCTCTACTCCTGTGGTATCTCTTACGAGGGCTCGGTGCTAGATGCGGCGCTGGCCCGCGGAGTTGTCGAGAAACGCGGAAGTTGGCTCGCATATGACGGCGAGAATCTAGCGCAAGGTTCTCTTGCGGCGATTCAATGTTTGCGGGACAACCCCGAGATTTGCGAGCGAATTGCTGAAGCAGTGAAGGCGTCTCCATCCGTTTCGGTCAAGGCGAAGAAGGCGGCGTGATATCATATGGATTCACTGACCGAGAGGCACGTGCAGGCGATTTGGTATGATTCGTCCTTTCGCCCACGGCGACTATACACCCGGCGCGGAGTAGAGGTAAACGTGTTGTTTCCTGGAGAATGGAATCTGGGAGCGGGTCCGGACTTCAAGAATGCGGTGCTAGAAATTGGGCGCGATCATAGACGTATCGTGGGGGATGTGGAGATACACCTTTCTCCGAACGACTGGGATTTTCACCATCATGGGTCCGATCCGCGCTATCGAAATGTGATTGCACATGTCACCTGGGGTTGCGGACCGATTCCCGATTCGCTCCCTATAGGCGCGGTATCTATCTGGATTGGGCGTTTCTTTACCGGTGATCCATCTTTTTCGTCTGATGCGATCGATCTTCTGGCGTATCCTTATGCGCGGCTGCCATGCAGTGTGCGTCCGTGTGAAAAGCGTATCGCTCACGATCCTTCCCTGGCGAAGCTGCTTCTCGCCGAAGCCGGGCGGCATCGCCTGCGAATGAAGGCGAGGCGTATCGCCGGAAGGATTTCGGAGTCGGTATCCAGATCTTTCTGTCAGCTGCTACCGTTCGGAGATGGCGGGCGGACAGAGTGTGAACATGAAGTTCGTAGGCAGGTGTTCTATGAAGAGGTGATGACCGCTCTCGGTTATAGCCGCAACACGGCTCAGTTCCGTCGTGTTGCGGAGAGAGTTCCAGTAGCGGTGCTGCCCGAAGATGCCGCAGCTGCAAGGATTGCCTTTCTTGCAGCCGGCTCGTTTGAGGATTGGGACCGCACTTCGTATCGCCCTAACAACACCCCAGAGTATCGTCTAGAGAGGGCTGCAGAGATTTTTACGGAAACGTCTGTAATGTCGATGATGGATGCCTGCGGTTTTGATGACAGAGGCTGTAGGGCGATGGTGCGCGATATGACACCGCGGCATTGCATGGGAAGAGGACGCGCGGCTGCAATTATTGCCAATGTGATTGTTCCCTGGGCGATGGCAGAGAGACGGATTGTCGATGCGCCAGAATGGCTTCCACCTGAAGATATTTCAGGTCCTGTGCGGCTTACCGCCTTTCGGTTGTTTGGGCGCGATCACAATCCTGCGGCGTTATACTCCACTAACGGACTCTATATCCAGGGGCTGTTGCAAATTCATCGTGACTATTGCCTTCAGATGCATCCGGATTGTTCCGAATGCAGTTTTGCGTCATGAGTCTGCTGTCCATGCTGACCAGTTGCCGCGAGGAGTATCGCCGCACTGATATATATCCCTTTCGGCACGTGGATTTTGCACTTCCGCATCTTGCCGTTTGCATCGCACTGGCTGTCGGTGAATCATTGGGTTTCGCTGCTATGCGTGCGTCGGCGTTATGGCCGCTTGCGGTGGTCGTGCTGGTTGTGTTCGTTCTGGTTGGGTATGGGTGGAAGCTTCCTTGTTGGCCACACGTGGCGGTGATGCTGCTCGGTTTCACCCTTGCATTATGTTCGGAATCACGCCGCGCACGCGTATTCGATCGGTGCGATTATTCGTCCTCGCCGTTGTCCGGAGAGTTTTCCGTGGATGGGAAAGTGAAGATGACGAATAAGTTCTTGACTTTCGACAGCTCGGTTGATGGCGTGGATATCTCTGTGATGATTCGCCGTCCTGAGGTAGAGGCGCAGTTGAATCGGGTTGAACATGCCGAAGGTTTCGTCATGCCAGTGGTCGGTGATATATGGCGTTGCACCGGTTGGTTAGAGCGCAAGCCAAGGGACGAGCGTAGAAGGCGTCGGCTTTGGGTGTGCGGACGAGGGAGCAGTGCTGAAAGGATATCTGTGGCATCGAGTACTTCGATGGGTGCGAGGCTTCGTCATCTACGGGAGGTGTTGTCAAGAAACATTGGATACGGGTTGGCGCATGATCCACTGGCGGCAGATCTAGATCGCGCGATGGTCTTGGGGGAACGTGCCAATATTCCGGCGGAGGCATTGCAGACGTTTGTCGATTCTGGTACGGTGCATGTGTTCGCCATTTCCGGATTGCACGTAGGGGTAATTGCCTGGATGATTGTGTATTTGTTGATGATAGTTTTTTTCTTCCCGCTGAGATGGGTCGCGATTCCATTGGCTCCTATATTATTCGGATACGTAATAATGATTGACGCGCCGCCTAGTGCTGTCAGATCTGCGGTAATGTCAGTTATTTATTTTTCTGCGCCGTTGTTTTTGCGACGTTCTGATTCGCTAGTCGCTTGGTCGGTTACGTTCATGGTATTCCATGTGCTGAATCCAGAGATGCTCATGAACGTCGGATCGCTGTTGTCTTTTACGGTCATGCTTGGAATCCTCCTGTACGTGCGTTGGGCGGAGATGTTCGTGACAGCGTTCAAATCGTCTTTGGGAGTCACGACGGCAGCTTGGCTTTCTGGCGTTGCGATCGCTGCAAAGACGTTCGAAAGGATAACGCTAGGTGGGCTTTTTGTCAACATTGTGATGGTCCCGCTAGCTACTCTTAGCGTCGTGCTTGGATTTCTCGGCGCTGTTCTTGGATCGGTCTGTCCATGGCTGGCGTCGCATTTCAATAACGCGACAGCGTTGCTTATTGATGCGATGGCAGGGATCTCGTGGATGGCGGCGAGGTTTCCTTATGCGAATCTCGTCGTCAAGCCGTGGCCAATGTGGATGTGTATAGCTTGGTATGTGGGATTGGTGATGATCTGTTGGTTGATTCGTTCGGTTTATCTTCGTCGTAAACAGATAATCTGAAAATGACGTGTCATAACGTATAAATTCACAGGCTTAATCAAACGTATCAGCTTTCGCTGATAACTATATCGGGCGCACTCTTGATTTCGCACGGGAAACTGTTAGCCATCTGCTGCAGGAGTTGGATTAATGTTGGACGATCTCCATGCAAATGGGAAGCGGCGGCGGTGCTGATTTATCGGAAGCGGAGAAGCATGCTCTGCTTTACGTCTGACGTTTTGAAGGCTATTGGTTCCGATGGAGAAGTGCGATTTCCGCTCATGTCGAACGAAGTCACTGAAACGATGTGATCGGTGGCTTTATCGAGTCCGAGGATATCGGCGGTGTTTCCGCCGGCAACTGTTATCGTGGATATGATATTGGTGGTGGTGCTTTCAGGGATGAAATTATCAAGAATTGAAATGTTGCTGATAAGGAATCTGCGATTGGATCTGGTACCGTCGAGATTGCCGATGCTTATATCACGTCCGGCGGGAGTGTTGCCAAGGTCGATAGTTTCGGTGGTGAAATCGTCTGATATTGTCATCGACCCGATAGGATGAGTTTCATTGTCGTCACCAAGGTAATATGCCCAGATTTTGGAGCAATTATCATCTCCAGGATAGCGTTTTGCACAGATCTGAATGGCGGTATGTGCGTAGTTTGTGAGGCCGATATGAGTAAGGCGTCCGTTGGTGTCTTTTGTGGATATCCTAATCATTCCGGCTGAGCTCGCTGGGTAGTATAGTTTTTCAGCTGACAGATTAGGATATTTATTGTGTAAGTCGGAGGATTTGTCCTGAGAGTCGGAGTTACCAGAGTTTGCACAGAGTGCGAAATCGTAAGTTAAATACTCCGAGTAGGAGGGAGGCTTTCTGGTTATGGTCGAAACCGTTACGACATTACTGACTGCGAGCGCGCTGTTAATCCAGTGCACGGTTGCGCGAGAGGATTTTATGTGATCGATGGTAATAGATTCTGGCGTTTTTAAAATCGGGGGATCTTTTGTTATTACGGCAAGGTAGGATATTCCCCATCCGGTGCTACTTCCATCTGATTCGGTAAAGGCAATCTTAAAGCAAGCGCAATTGGAGAAATTAGTGATTATTTGGCGTTCGTATGTGTTTTTACTCGGAGAGAATTGGCAATACTTCGCATTTGAAGCGTTGAAATCGCCGTTACTTTTGGGGATGAAGGCTAGCCGACGACCGGCCTGAGATGATGATTTGACATTAACGACGATGGCCTCAATGTCCGCCTGAAAATCTGGCGAGATCAGGTATTCATCATTATTATTGAGGCGAATAGAGGTCTTATCTGCGTATGAATCTATCTCGTTAACAGTCCATCCGTTGATATATCCAGTTTTGCAGTTTACAAGCGCAGCAATATCAATGACGTTGGTGGTGGATGCAATTGCATTGAAGGAAGCGAGAAGTGCGAAAAATAATATCTTTTTGTTACTCATATGGGGGATAGTATATCATAGTTTGGAATGCCTGTGGGATATAATTAACGTAACTAATGAAATACCGATAATATTTACAAATATGATAGATTTAAAGGCTAGGAAATCTTGGGGACAGTCCCCAAAATTAGGGGGACAGTCCCCAAAATCTGCATTTTAATTGTCTGAAATATGGTGTTTGGTTGCCTAGTCATGAGTCAGCAGAAGCTGGAGAAAGGATAAACTATGAACAAGAAGAAATTGGCGGTTATGTTTTGTGTATGCGTGGCTACGGGCGCAGTGTTTGCTAAGCCAGGAGGTCATCGAGGCGGATATCGTACACCTCCAGTTGTGCATCACCATGGAGGCTTGGGGCATCATGGTGGCTGGGGTCGTGGTGGCAGGAACTTCTGGCCGGGATTTGTCGGGGGAGTAGTAGGTGGGGTAATTGCCAGTTCGTTTGCTGATACGGTGGTAGCAACGCCGGTAGTTATGACGCCAGCGGTTGCCGTTCCCGCGGTCGCGACGCCAGTTGTTGCTGCTCCTGCAGTCACGACGCCAGTGGTTGTCACCACCCAGCCGGTAGTTACGCAGCCGGTTCAAGTCTGGGTTGAAGGGTGCTATGTCAATCAAGTTCAGGCGAATGGGACGGTTCTTCGCGTGTGGCAGCCTGGGCATTACGAATATCGGTGAAGTCTGTAATTGGACTGGTAATCATAAACCCGCCGCTTGACGGCGGGTTTATGGTATAATTTATGGTATATAAGGTTATATTGATGAAGGCATTGATTCAGAGGGTTGCGGAAGCGAGTGTGATGATTTCCGGTGAGAAGGTAGCGGAAATCGGCAAAGGCTTTCTGATTTTGTTTTCGGTGACGCACACGGACACCGAGAAACTCGTGGATGAGGTTGCCAAGAAGGTGGTCGCGTTGCGGATTTTCGAAGATGAGAACGGCAAGACCAATAAGTCCATCGTAGATGTCGGCGGATCGGTCATTGTGGTCTCGCAGTTCACACTTTACGCAGATACCGAGCACGGCAACCGACCCGGTTTTTCTTCCGCGGCGCGTCCGGAACTAGCCGAACCGCTTTATGAGAAGTTCGTCGCGAAGTTGCGCGACCTGCTCGGTCCCGACCGCGTCGGTACGGGACGCTTCGGTGCGGACATGAAGGTGCGGCTTTTGAATGACGGACCGTTTACCATCATGCTGGAGCGAAGTTGAAGTTGAAGGGTGGAATTTTAAGGAGAAAAGATTATGGCGAAGGTGATTGCAATTGACGGACCTAGCGGAGCGGGCAAGTCGTCCGTTTCCAAGATCGTAGGTGCGAAGATGGGGTTTCTACATGTGGATTCTGGTGCGCTTTACCGCATCATGACCTGGCAGGCGCTGGAGCGCAAGATCAATACCGATGATCCCGCCTGTGTCGCGGCGTTCGCGCCATCCGTGGAGATCGAGTGCCGTCCCGAGGACGGCGCGATCAGGTATTACGTTAACGGAGAGGCGCCAGGAGATCGTATCCGCAAGCCGGAGATCAATGCGCACGCGAGTCAGGTGGCGACGGTGAAGGAAGTGCGGGACCGTATCACCGCGCTATTGCGCGGCATGACGCGGTACGGAGATCTCGTGGTTGAAGGACGTGATATCACGACGGCGGTTTTCCCGGATTCGCCGGCCCGTTTCTATCTCACGGCGTCCGCCGAAGCCCGCGCCCGTCGGCGTCAGAAGGAGGAGGTCGAGAAGGGTATCGCCAATCAGTCCGCCGAAGAGGTCAAGGCCTCGTTGCTGGCTCGTGACGCAATTGACTCCACCCGCAAGTATGCGCCGCTTAAGAAAGCGGACGGAGCCTTGGAGATAGACTCATCTGATCTCACCCTTGAACAGGTTGTGGAAACCGTCCTTGCTGCGCTCCCCGTGGATTGGAAGTGAAGGTGAAAGACAAATCACTGAAGATTTCGCTGGGGCTGGAGAAGGGTCTCGGTGATCCGGTGATGGGGATTGACGAGGCCGGACGCGGACCCTTGGTCGGCGGTGTATATGCCGCAGCGGTTTCGGCGCCGCTTGAGCTCGCGGAGCGACTTCTTGTTGGCGAGTGGTCCGCGATCAATGATTCTAAACAGCTTTCGGGGAAGAAGCGCGAAGTGCTCGCGAAAGTGATTAAAAATACACCAGGATGTCTATGGGCGATCTGTTCGGCGAGCCCCCAGGAGATTGACAAGCTGAATATTCTCGGTGCAACTCATCTCGCGATGCGCCGAGCGGCGGAAGAGCTGAAGTCCAAAGTTGATGCTGAAGAGTGGAAAATACTCGTGGATGGACTGCCAGTGAAGAGTCTGGAAAATTCAACGAACGTGGTGAAGGGTGATGCCAAATCGCTTTTCATCGCCGCTGCATCGATCCTTGCGAAGACTGCTCGTGACACCGATTGTATGCGCCTTGAAAAGCTTTACCCTGGCTATGGTTTTGCGAAGCACAAGGGCTACCCGACACCGGAACACCTCAAGGCGCTTGAGAAGCTCGGTCCGTGCCCAGAACATCGTCGCAGTTTCGGGCCAGTAAGCCAAATGACCTTAGGTTTGTAGCTTTTATTGCTTTTCACCTTCAATTTTGCTTTTAATGAACGCGCAACAGATAATCGGAGACAGTAGGGTGTTGCACATCCGCGAACTGAAGGCGGAAGTTGCGAAGCTCAAGGCGGAAAATTCGAAGCTTCATGATGAAAACGCGCAGATTCACGCGCATCTCGATCTAGCGCTTACTGCGGCGCGCGACCTTGAGTCGCTTCCTGATGGCGGGAAGCTTGTGTTGGTGGACGGCTGGAATATGATTCTCGGCGCGAAGAAGGTTGCAAAGGACAAGGACGATCTGCTGGCGAAGGCGAAGGTGTATGCCGCGGAGAATCCGAAGGACTTCGTGTGGATCGTCTATGACGGACCGCGCTTCTCGGCATTTACCGATGGAAGGGTGCGTATCTCCTATACTGGCGGTAGCGGAGAGCATCGTGCGGACAAGTTCATCTGTGATTTTCTCCGCATGGCCCGTTTCCGCGGCAGTGTCGCGAAGATCGATGTCCGTACCCACGACAAGGATTTCCTCCGCGACATCGCCCGCATCCGCGGTGAGGTTCGGTGACTATGATATAATATCAGGGATGGACGATACGGTTATAGAGGAGATTAAGGCAAGGACCGATATCGCGGAGCTGATTGCGTCCTACGGTATTCAGGTCAAACACGCCGGCGCGAGCTGGAAGGCGTGTTGTCCGTTCCATCACGAGAAGACCCCGTCCTTCAACATCCAACCATCTAAGGGATTCTATCATTGTTTCGGATGTGGAGAGTCCGGCGACGCGATTAAGTTCGTCCAGAAGATGGACGGACTTACCTTTCCCGAGGCGGTAAAGAAGCTCGCCGATCAGCTCGGCATCAAGTACGACGAGGGAAAAAGGGACCCCGAGTCTGGCAAACGCAAGCGGCTGATGGCGCTGATGGCCGAGCTCGCGCAGTTCTATCATCGGTGTCTCCTCAAGACGAAGGAGGCGGAGCTTGCGCGCGAGTACCTCAAGCAGCGGGCTTTGGACGGCGAGATCGCGGAAAACTGGCTTATCGGTTACGCGCCGAACGGAATCGCGGTGATTAACAAATGGGCGGAGAAGTATGACTTCTCTCCTGAAGAGCTTGAGGCTGCGGGCGTCATTAAGGCGCCTACCCGTCCTGGCGACAGCGGCTACCATCGTTTCGGTGGACGCCTCATGTTTTCGATTAAGGACAAGCAGGGAAGAGTTGTCGCGTTTTCCGGGCGTCAGCTAGTAGAGAAGAAGAACTCCGGCAAGTATGTGAACTCTCCGGAGACGTTGATCTTCAAGAAGTCTAGCGTCCTTTTCGGTTTTGACAAGGCTGCGGGCAATATTGCGAAGGCGCCGCATCGCGAGGCGATTGTTTGCGAAGGACAGATTGATACCATCCGGCTGCATCTGAGCGGGTTCCCGGTTGCGATTGCTTCGCAAGGCACGGCGTTTACGGAAGAGCATGCGCGGATGCTCAAGCGCGTCGCGGATCAAGTGACGCTAGTGTTTGATGATGACAGTGCGGGACACAAGGCGACGATTCGCACTGCCGCAATAATGCTCGCCCAGGAACTGCCGGTACGGACGGTTTCGCTCCCAGGCGGTGATGATCCAGACTCGTTTCTCAGAACCCATCCGGCGTCTGATTTTCAGAAACTCTTGGATAAAGCGGAGTCGATCGTTGGTTTCCAGTGTCGCGTCGAGAAGGCTAAGGAGTCGAATCCGTATTCGATCGACGCTGTTGCGCGCATCTCCAAGGCGGTGCTTAACACGATAGCTCATTGTAAAAGCGCGATTCTGAAGGCGCAGATGGTAAGTGAGGCTGCGAAGCTGTTGGGGCTTCCCGCTGCCGCGTTGAATGAAGAGCTCGGGAAAATCAAGGTTGAGGTTACGAAGGCTGAGGTTGTGAATGTGCGTGACGATTTTGAGGATGGTGAATTTTCATCCGATGTTCAGCCTTTAACCCCCAATTCCCAGCCTTCCAACCCAGGCGATGATGCTGGCGAGGTCGCGCCGCCGGGACAGCTTGAGCTTGATCTGATGTCATTTTTGTTTGATCACGAGCATGATGCGATGTTGGGCGGGATGCTCGGTGAATTCCTGCCGCGAGAGGTCTTTGAACACGAGTTTACGTTGCGTTTTCTCGATAACTGGAAGCTTGAGCTTAAAAGTTCTGATGACGTTTTCGCGACGTTCGTCGCCGCGCTTCACCCGGTGGAACGCGGCTGGTTCGACAAGGTGTTGGAGGGAAGCGGCAAGGCACGGACAGATTCGCTGAGCGCCGCGGATATCATGCAGGATTTCGTCCGTCGTCTCTGGGTAAGGAGGCTTACGCGTCTCCGTGGCGAACTTGCTGCAGATGGTGATGACGGTGTGCTGCTGAAGAGAATGCGAATGACTACTGACATTAAGCGGCTTGATATGATAAAATGGTCGGCCGTAAAGGATTTCATAAGGGAGCAAAGCAATGGAAAATAAGGAACTTGTTCAGAATATCAAGGATGAAGTAGCGAAAGTTATCGTGGGGCAGGAGAAGCTGGTTGACCGGCTTATTCTCGCGATGATCACTGGAGGTCATATTCTTCTCGAAGGTGTACCGGGTCTCGCGAAGACCTTGAGCTGCAATACGCTCGCGAAAGCGCTTGGTCTTGACTTCAAGCGCATTTCCTTCACCCCCGACCTATTGCCTGCGGACGTCGTCGGTACGATGATCTACTCTCCGAAGACAGGAGAGTTCACGCCGAAGAAAGGTCCAGTCTTCACCAACCTCCTGCTCGCAGATGAGATCAACCGCGCGCCGGCTAAGGTGCAGTCCGCGCTGCTTGAGTCGATGCAGGAGCGTCAGGTGACGATCGGTGACGAGACCTATCGTCTTCCGGCGCCGTTCCTCGTCCTTGCGACGCAGAACCCGATCGAGCAGGAGGGCACTTATCCGCTCCCCGAGGCGCAGGTCGACCGTTTCATGTTCAAGTGCCTTGTCGAAACGCCTTCGAAGGCGGACGAGCGCCGCATCATGCAGCGCTTCGCCGAACAGTCCGCGGCTCCCGAGGTGAAGGCGGTCTGCAAGTCAGAGGACATCGCCGCGCTCCGCAAGGGACTCGAGGAGGTGTATTGCGACGAGAAGGTCGGAGATTACATCCTTGACATCGTCTTCAAGACACGCGAAAAGACCGAGCTCATCCAGAACGGCGCCTCGCCGCGTGCGACACTGGCGCTCAATGTCGCGGCTCGTGCGGTGGCGCTTACGAAGGGCAGGAAGTACGCGACGCCGCAGGACGTGAAGGAGATCGTTCATGACGTCCTTCGTCATCGTATCCTTCTTACCTACGAAGCCGAAGCCGAGGGTATCACGTCCGACAAGATTATCGACAGGATCCTCGACGAAGTGCCGGTCCCGTGATTCGTGGTATGAAAAGTTTTAGAGAGTTGAGAATTGAAGGAAAAACTGGAGTGTGTTGGCAAGATGATTAACGCATTGTCTTCAAAATTGAAGTCGAAGCTCTCTGTCGCGAACCGCGAACCACCAACCACGAACCACGAATGACGGACGTAAAAGAACTGATGGCGAAGGTGGGGAAGATCAGGATCCTCACCAACAGACTGATCGACGATCAGTTGAGCGGCGATTATCATTCGACGTTCAAGGGCCAGGGCGTGGAGTTCGACGAGGTGCGTCCGTATGAGGCGGGCGACGACGTTAGATCCATCGACTGGAACGTCACCGCGAAGACCGGCGTCCCGTATATCAAGCGCTATTCCGAAGAGCGCGAACTGACGATCATGTTTATGGTCGACGTGTCCGGTTCGCAGGGCTACGGCTCGCGCGGACGCAGCAAGATGGAGCTTGCCGCGGAGGTGACGGCTCTTCTCGCGCTGACGGCGATCAGGAACCAGGATAAGATCGGGCTCGTCCTCTTTTCCGACAGGATCGTGAAGTACATTCCTCCGCGCAAGGGACGTGATTCGGTGATGCGGCTTGTACGCGAGGTGCTGGCGTCCGAAGACGAGGCGCAGGGTGGAACCGATATCGAAGGCGCGCTCAGGTTCCTCAACGGAGTCCAGAAACGCAAGGCCGTCGTCTTCCTGGTGAGCGACTTCCTCATCGACAAGAACTACGAGAAGCTCCTGCGGGCGACCGCGAGGCGGCACGATCTCGTCTGCGTGCCGGTGAGCGATCCCGCGGAGAGCGAGCTTCCAGATGTAGGACTCGTCGAACTCGAAGACCCCGAGACCGGCGAACTCGTGCTCGTGGACACCTCGTCGAAGGCGGTCCGCGGCACTTTTGCCGCGAAGGCGGCGCAGGAGCGCGAGGATCTGAGGACCTTCTTCCTGAAGACGGGGATCGACACGATGAACGTACAGACGGACCGTCCGTACATCAATGAGGTCCGCGGACTTTTCAAGCGCCGCGCCAGGAAGAGATAGTTGGTGGGTGGTAGTCTTAAGGAGTTAGTTGGTAGGCGTTAGAAGATGATAGGATGCTTGATAGTTGCGGTGGTGCTGTTCAGTGGCAACGGAGTTGTCATTGAAGGCGAGAAGTCCGTCGATCCGGGACGTCAGATCAACTTGAAGGTGTCCCCGAAGGGGATCGATCTCCGTGATCGTTTCCGTGGGTTCGCGGTGGTGGACGATTATGATGACGAGAAGGATAACGCCACTTACTGGCTGCTGACGCCGGCCCCTTGCGAACAGACTTACAAGATCGCTCCGTTCGCATACAACGGCAAGGTGTGCGGCCCCGTTTATTTCGAGGCGCCGGCTCCGCGCGAAGTCGTGACCGGCGGGATGGAGTGCGAGCCGGAGAAGGATCTGCCGCCGATCACATTGCGTCTGGTCGGGGTGCTTGGCGCCTGGTGCCTGGTGCTGGTAGCGGCAGTGGCGCTGATATGGTACCTGATTCGTCTGATCGCGAGAAAGGTGAAGGAACATCGGATGTCACCGATCGAAAGGGCGTGGGTGGAACTTGACCGGCTGATTGCGAAGGGACTCCCCGGACGTGGCCGCTACAAGGATTTCTATGTGGAGCTCACGATGGTCGTGCGCCGTTACGTGCAGCGCAAGTACGGCATCAAAGCGCCGCATCTGACCACCGAGGAGTTCCTCGTCGCGCTTCGCGATTTCAAATTCTCCACCACCAACTACGAACCGCGAACCATGAACCACGACCTCCAGTCATTCCTCGAGTCGGCCGATATGGTGAAGTTTGCGGGCGTGAAGGCGACACCTGAGATGGCGGATGCCGCGACCGAATCCGCCCGCGGTTATCTTAAGGGCGATGCGGCGGAAGAAGTAAAGGTCAAAGGCAAAATAGTGCGGACGTAAAATTTCTTTCGCCACGAACCACGAACCACCAACCACGAACCGCCAACCGCGAACCACGAAATGTCCTTAGCTAATCCACTGATGCTTCTTTTCCTCCTTCCGCTTGCGATAGCGGCTTGGAGGTTGTTGCGCCGCGGAAGGCGCAGCGGAATTCGTTTTCCCGCGGTCGTGAGGATTCCGCCGCGATCCGCTGGCTGGCGGGCGTTCGTCGCGGGGCTTACCCCGTATGTCCTGCTCGCGGGACTCGCGATGCTGATCCTTGCCGCGGCCCGTCCGCGGACGAGTCTCGCGCACGAGAAGAAGTCCGTCGACTCCATCGCCATCGCGATGACCGTCGACGTCTCCGGATCGATGGAGGCGTTGGACCTGACGCCGAAGGGCGAGAAGTTCTCGGCGGACACGACGCGTCTCGCGGTCGTGAAGAAGCTGTTCGCGGAATTCGTGGAGAAGCGCCCTGACGATCTGATTGGACTCATCACCTTCGGCGGTTATGCCTCGACCCGTTCGCCGTTGACAGCGGATCACGAGGCGCTGCTGAACTGCCTCAAAGGTGTTGAGATTCCGACGGTGGCGCTTGATGCGCATGGCAATGCGATCGCGCAGGACGAGGCGATGACGGCGATCGGCGACGGACTCGCCACGGCGCTTGCGCGGCTAAAGGACGCGAAGCCCACTTCGAAGATCGTGATCCTGCTGTCCGACGGTGTCTCCAACACCGGCGCCGTCGAGCCGGATGAGGCGGCGGCGACCGCGGCGAAGATGGGTATCAAGGTGTACGTGATCGGAGTCGGCACGAAGGCATCGCATACGCCGATCATCGATACGGACATGTTCGGACGCAAAGTGGTCCGTTATGTTTCGATGTCCTTCGACGAGAAGCAGCTTAAGGGCATCGCGCAGAAGACCGGGGGACGCTATTTTGCGGTCAACGACCGTGACGCACTGGTCTCCGCGCTCGAGGAGATCGACCAGCTCGAGACGACCGAGATCGAAGCGGACATCTACGACCGCTGGAGCGAGCATTTCGCGATCTTCCTCCTCGTCGGCGCGTTCCTCGTGCTCATCGCCGTCTCCCTCTCGATGTCCGCCGCCCGCCGCATGGCGTAAAACGGTTTGGAACGAAAACTTGATTTTTGAGTTTTCGTTCCACACGCTGCGGGTACGGTGTTGATTGCGGCAAAAGTTGTCAACGGATGCTTCGCGTCAATATTCTTGCGGTGGTTTTCGGTGCGGTCTGTCCAAAAAAGTGAAACGACTTCCTTTTTGTCTATCGTAGTTGCGAGTCGGTATGTGTAACGATGTCAGGAGTCGGCGCGACAGTACATTACGGAGAATATGGTGACGGTTTTTGTGTGGTCGTTGACGACAGAATATCGCGTCATTTGCGGTTGGCTTTCGAGTGACGACGGCAGAAATCGGCATGGGCGGCGGAAATGGAGCGTGTACGACCGGCAATCGCCGAACGATAACCGGGTTCAAGCTTAGCATCGTATTCGGAATCGGTCAGTTTGGCTGCGTTGTCAAGTTTGTAGTTGGGCAATTTGACTTCGAACGGGAGGCCTTGGTGAATTTCGACCTGCTTGTAGAATAGGACGATTGCTTGCGAAGGACTGAGTCCTATGGCGTTGAAGACACTTTCCACAGAACGCTTAAGCTTTGGCGTAACCCTGGCCCTGACGGTTTCGGTTTTGATCATATTGCTCCTTAATGTTCTTGACGGACACATTGTAGCACAAAATGGCTACAGGAGTCAATTCTGCGAGATTTGCACGACCTCAAAATTCGCGCACATTTCGCGCGGATTTTTGCTATAATAAAGCCGCACTTGCTGATAGGAGCAAGGGTGCTATATCGCGGTAACGCGAAGAATGCTCTTTAATAACGGCGGATCGGGCTTATCGACGTTTCGCCACCGGATCAACGCGGCGTAACTGCCGCGGCGATCACAACCTCGTCTCATCGGGTGATGACGCGAGGAGTTGCGGAAACGCATCCGACGCCCGCGGCAACGTACGCAACTTGCGTATCGAGCTTTAAGAGAAAACGGCTAATCTTCTCAGAACTAAGGCGAGGTATGTAAGTGCGCTACGGGTTATCTCGTGGCGTGCTTTCGATTCGTGTTTTAGTTCGGGCTCTTAGCCGTGCCTCTCTTAAAACATTGGAAATGAAAGTACGCCACTTTTCTTTTGTGGCAGAAAGGAGTCGAGAATGAGGAGTGCAGTCGTGTTGTCAATATTAGTTTTGTGCGGACTGTCATTTGCACAGGAATCGGAGGAAGTTGAAGTGACATGTTCCCGGTGCCATGGGAAGAAAGTCATGCAGGTTTATGAGCAGTGTTCAAATTGTGGAGGGAAGGGTATGATAGAAGAGCAGATTCATAATGGCGATATGAAGTACATCCGGACGAAAGACGGCAGGAAGCCGACGAAGACAAACCGTAAAAGGTGTCCGGTATGTTTAAAGTCCGCAAAGAAAGGCATGGTAAAGGTGGAGAAGGATTGTGATAGGTGTTCTGGTACGGGAACGATAACGCAGATTAGGAAGGTTGTAAAGAAGGCGAAGCCGAAATAAGGAGGTAATGATGAAGTATTTCTGGATGATACTTGCGATGGGGATCGTCGGTGGTGGATTTTTCTATTACATCACGGAAAATGAGAAGGCTGCGAAAGCAGAGGCCTATCGTCGTGAATTAGAGCAGCAGGCAAAAGAGGCTGAACGTCTTGCTAAACAAAGAATCGAAGACGAACGCATTCGGAAGGAGAGGATGGCTAATCTTGCTAAAGAGGATGCGGTCCGAATGCTTCAAAAGTATATTGCGAAGCAAGAGGAGCAATTACGGGAGACTATAGAAGAATGCGAGATAAAGATTAAGATGATAGATGTCGATCAGGCTAGTCTTTCGGATGAATTGGTGGCATTAGAGAAGGAAGAAGACGCGAAGACCAAGGATGCGCAACGGCGAAAAGTGAAGCGTCGTGATAAGAATGATCGTGTGGATGCTCTGCTGGCATCCCCGACGATAAATCGTTTAGCCGCGACTTATATCGGCGAGGATTTCTCGGCGATGCGCGCTGAGTTTCGCAGCCGTATGGGCAATATGATTAAGATTCATGATGACGGCGCGAAAAAGCTGGCGGATAATCGTAAGAGGTTTAAAGACGCGCTGACGGCAGCCGACGCCGAGGTTGATGCGAAAGCGCGCGTAGCTTCTGAAAAATTAGCAGCCGCTCGTCGAGATATCGAGCAAGGAGTCCCGCAGCTTGAAGATAGGTTGGCGGCCCTTGAGGAAAAACTCAAGAAGTTGGAGGAAAAAGATCTCAAGGCAATGTCGGGTGGCCCGAAACTGACTCCTTGGGAGCGTGATGATCTCAAACGCTATCAGTCACAGCGTGATGTGGTAATGGAGCAGTTGTCGAGTCGTAAGGCCACGGCGGGATTAGGCGGGGCGAATGCGGCGCATATGGAGGTCACGATGGCGGAAACTTCTGCACGCAGGAAATCGGATATTGCAATAGTTGAGAAGGAAGAGTCTGATGTGCAGGTGCTTAAGGAGATATCTTTTGAGAGTGACGTGTTCAATCTGGCGGTGAGCTATGAAAACCGTTCGTTGGATCGCGTTCGCAATGCAATAATGCTGGCTCGGAGTCAGTGGAGCGACAAGCTGGATGTTGCCAAAAAGAAATTGGAGTTTCTTAGTTCGTCGTCAGGCAATATGGATTTTCTGAATGCCGAAGAAGTCGAGAGAGTTCGTAAACGTATTGCAGGAAGGATCGCAGACGATTCGTGCTGGGTGGAGGAGTGAAGATGTGCAAGTATGGATTTTTGCTATGGCTACTGACTCCAACTTTGTTGATTGCGGATACAGTCGGGTCGGCTGTCGTCGGGAGGGTCTGCGATCTCAAGGATATCGAGCGATTGACGCCGAGATCAAAACGCGGTGAGACTTATATTGCCGCAAATGGTTCAGGTTGCTTCGTGACAAAGGATGGCCGTGTTATCACGAACTGTCACGTGATAGACGAAGCCGCGGAAGTTGTGATTGTGTACAATTCGACAGCGTATTTAATGCGGATCGTCAAAAGGAATAAGGAAAAGGATTTGGCCTTGTTGGAATTCGCAGGGTTGCCGTATGAAATTAACGAAGAATTGGATTTCAGCAAGTTCAGGCGTCCAGTGTATCCGTCGGTATCGGTGAGAAAGGCCGATGTGAAGGTTGGAGAGCAGGTTACGGTTGTTGGGTATCCGCATGTCAATTTTCAAGGATTAGAGGCAAAGGTAACAAGGGGCATTGTCAGCAGTTTATCTGGGTTTAAGGGAAGTAAGGATAATTTTCAGATGGATGCCGCCATCTCTGGGGGAAATTCGGGTGGTCCGGTTTTTGACTCTAAGGGTGCGTTGGTAGGGATATCTGTTGCGGGGTTTACGGGCGGAGAGAATGCGAATTACGCAATAAAGACGTCTGTGCTTCAGGATTTTATTGGCGATGCGTTAAAACTGAATGTTGTCGCGAATAGTACTGTAGCTGGCGATGTCGTGAGTGAGATGACGAATTGCTCCGTCATAATATTAACCTACAAGACTGGTGCGCGTCCGCATGATATCGAGACCACAGAAGTTCGTGTCGGGAATGAAGTGCGGGCACGGACAGAGAAGGCGATTTTGTATGCTCGGTTGCTGAAAGTGAGAAAGGAGTGGAAGGAGCTGCGTGAGCTCACTGACGGACTGATTCGGTCTGGTTTGGCCGATGATGGGGTGGTGAAAATGAATGAGCAGGCGCGTGAGGAGCTGGGGGAGCAACTGATCGTTTATGCTGAAGTTGATGGTGCTGATGTAAAGGCGCGGATAAAGCCGATTTGCGGCATAAAGGATTCGTTTGTTCAGTGTGAGGAAGTGTTTGCGTTGGATGGAGGCGGCGTAAAACGTGGATTCCCTGTAAAAGCCGAATTGTCATATTATTCGCCTCAAGGCGCATTGTGGAAGGGTATGCTTGATGAAATTTATGATTGGCATGGAACAAAGGAGATTAGGATTAAGTTGTCAAAGGTAATAATAAGGGAGGGAGAATAATGATGCAGCGAAAAGGATCGATGGCGGTTAAAGATCTGATAGTGCTGGGGATCGGCGTGATTGTCTTAGTCGTCGGCATTGTCTGTTATACAAATTATGCCGAAAGAAAAGCTGAGGCGGAGCGAATCGCACGGGAAAAGGCGCGCGCGGAGCAAATAGAAAGAGAAAGACTTGAGCGCGAGCGACAGCAGAAGGAAGAGGAGGAATTTGAGCGTAAGAAACGCGAGGCAAGGCTTGCGCGAGAACGAGAAGAGGCCGAAAGGGAGGCGGCTCGACTTGCCAAGGAGAAAGCTGAAAAGGAGGCTGCGGCGGAGCGTCAGCGCAAGCAGGAAGAAATGGATGCTGCCCGTAGGGATTATAGAACGGCACAGGGATTGTTCTCCAAGGAGTTTTGTTTCGTTTCGGATAAGAACCGGTCTAAGTTGCCGTATGGTTCAGAATGTGCTGGAGAGTACTGGTGCGTGTTTTCATCATACCCCGAGGATCATCTGATTTACAAGATTTTGTTTAATGGCGGTGTTTCTAAAGTTCACGTGCTGTCATCTGATTCCTTACCGAGGGAGATGTCGGAATCAGAGTTCAAGGCTATGTATGAGCCGAAGCGTGCGGCAGTGTCAGACGGCAAGACATTATGGATGAAAGGGGCTAAGCTTCCTGGCGGTTATTATGAGGTGCCTCCGCGAGATAAGGATTTTTGCGTCCTGGAATTGCAGATAGGAAAGATGTATGATACGTACGCCGCATTGGGGATGGAGGCCCCGCAGATTGATTGTCGAGTTACATTGAAATCAAACAGTGGCAAGACCTCCGTCGTTTTAGGTGTGTTTGATCTTGATGATGTGATAGATCGCGACAAGATGGAGGAAGCTGCGTCGGAGGCGATCGGCAAGAAATTGGCGAAAGGTCCCGGAGTTGATAATGTTAAGCGTCGGCGTGTGCGGCGAAGCGTTGTAATGTACGATGGCTTATTGATAAAGGTTGATGCTAAGGGTGTAACGCACGTGCCACATGTATATTCGTTCCATGGGACCAATCAGCGTACTGGTAGCGGTGCGAGGGCCGAGCGGGAATTTCGCGCAAAATGGGAGCGACTTCGTGCCGAGGCGCAGCGTCAGGAGAAGCTGGAGGCAGAGGCGGAGGCTGAATATCGTGCGGCTTGTGCGATTGCGAAGGAAAAGGCCGCGGCGATGAGGCGTGAGAATGAGCGCATTGCGGGAAGCGAATCGGCTATTGACGCCGCCTTGTCTAAATGCAAATTACTGGTTGAAGTTCGTAAAAAGTCGGTTAAGTGAAAATCTGGATTATTGTTCCTGATTAGTGTTTGGGCAATATAGTCGGTTATACGGACTCACGCCGACTGCGTCTTTGTTCGTCCTTCTGTCGTCGCGGCTTTTTGTCGTCAATCCGCGACGATGCGCCAGACATAATAAGATGTCCTCGCGAGTCGCTCGGGGTACGATATCGGGACGGTGAAGATTTTGTGACAAAAGGGGTTGCCGTTCGCCAATTACATCTTGTGCCGACGAGACGAAAGCGGTGATTCTTTGATATAATACCGACATGAGCGAGTATATCAAATCTTTGTCGCCCACGCTGTTCTGGGATGTCGATTGCGAGACGCTTGACGATGAAAAGCATCGGCGTTTCGTCATTGGACGGGTTTTGGAACGCGGCAAAATGCAGGATTGGATTAAGACGAAAGAAAAGTATGGGCTTTCTTTAGTCGTGCACGAGGCACAACAGATGCGTTCGCTTGATCCTCGTTCGCTGGCTTTTATTGCTTGCCTTGGCAAAGTTGAAAAGGACACTTTCAGATGTTACACCTTGCGACACTTGCACCGTCAACATTGGACTTATTGAGACGAATTCAGTCGCAGGACGCCTTCGCCGACACCCGCCTTGTCGGTGGCGCCGCACTAGCGTTGCATTTAGGCCATCGCACCTCGTTGGATCTTGACTTGTTCGGCTCGTGGAAACCGCAACCGCCATTGGAGTTGGCACTTTCTACCTGCGCTGCTCGTGTCATGAAGACAGGCGGTGAGGATGCCTTGCAGTTTTTTACTGTCGATGACGTTAAGATTGACTGTGTGAGTTATCCGTACAAATGGCTTCGTCCAGCGGTTGTTTCTGACGGCATCCGACTTGCGGATATCCCGGATATCGCAGCGATGAAATTTGCGGCGGCGACGAACCGCGGAACGCGCAAGGATTTTGTCGACATCTATTTCTTGCTCAGGGAATATTCGTTGCGGCAGATGCTGGATTGGTATGCCGAAAAATATCCGGACGGGAATGAGTACCTGGTTTTGCGCAGTCTTGTCTACTTCGATGATGCGGAAATCGAACCCATGCCGAACATGCTTACGCCAATTGAATGGAAGTCCGTTACCGATGTCATTGAAGAGGCGGTGCGTGAGCTGGTCTGAACGACTTGTTGGTTGCGAGCGCATAGTGGACCTGATCGGTGGCAGGACCTGCAGAGTCAGTACGAGATGGATGTTGCGAAGAATAGCATTTGGGCGTGCATCAAGGCGTCCATCACGCCCGCGCTCGGCAACGCGGCCTGCCTGTGATATGTTAGTTGAAAGGTAAGTGGTATGGAAAAGTACGAACTTGAGGATAAACTGAAAGAGGAGATCCGAGCCCGGGTGCTGGGCGAGGGGTTCATGAAGCTCGTGCAGACCGTGCGTCGGAACGGGAAGCTCTTCAAGATCGCGATGCGTCCGGTGGAGATCGGCGGCGTGAAGAAGTTCCAGGCGGAGATGACCGATGACGGACAGGTGCAGGTGAAGAATCTCGACGCCAATGCCGCGGCGGAAGGCCTTGAGGATATCATTGCGCAGCGTGGCGCAAGGGATCTGCATCTGATGACCGCCAAGGGCGATCTCCATATCCGGATGACCAAGAAGGGTCACGCCCACGTTTCGCGGTCCGCGGAAATGGACCGCGTCGTCGAAGTTAAGCCGCACGACCGCGTCAAGAAGGTGCCGCTTACCGAATTCGATTCCACGGCGCTGCTCCGGACAATCGGCATAACGGACGGCGAAGGCCGTATCCGCGCCTCGATGCGCGGCAAGTACGATCAGGTCAACGATTTCCTCAAGGTTGTCAAGGAGACGGTGCAGGGTGCAGGGTGCAGGGTGCAGAGTGCAGGGTGCAGGGTGCAGAGTGCAGGGTGCAG